>JAUYEQ010000206.1 GCA_030691295.1 Bacteroidota bacterium | reverse complement strand
AAATCAAAGGAGGTATAATGTAAAAACAACATGGCAGGTTAAGTTGGTGGGCAAAAAAATATTGTCCGCAGCTACTGCTTTGCCATTTAATCATCCCAATTACGAATCAAAGCTAAATTATTCTATTCCCCGAATCGCTGGAAGGTTCTGAACTTTTTTTCTATAACGAGAAAAAAGATATGGAATTAGGCGCATTTACATCCGACAACAACAGAGAAGATGGACAGTTTGTCACACAACCAATACTTGGTGATAAAATCTATATCGAATATTTCCAATCATCAGAAGTCAAAGAACGAGCAATACTAAAATTAGGGGCTGTTGTCTGCATATTTGATGATTCCTTTTTGAGAAAAGGTCCTTTTAGTAAAGAAGCTTCTCCTGCATGTAATGTTAATACGATATGTTCAGAAGCTTCTGGCTGGGAAAGTGAGGTGAAATCAGTAGGATTGATCCTTGAAAAGGATGATACTAATCAATATTGGGGGCTTTGCTCTGGATCATTAATAAATAAATCTACAGCTTATTTAGGCTCAGACAAACCGCTATTTTTATCTGCGAATCATTGTTATGAAGAAAACAACGTTAAAAGAAAAACTGACAATTGGATATTTTTATTTAGACATGAAGGTTTAACTTGTTTAGACGATGGTTCTACAATACCTAGATCATACACAAAATCAATTACAGGTGCAAGTGTTCTCAGTGCAGATCTAAATTCGAAGACATCTGACTATTTATTATTGCAGCTTAATTGCACTGTAGACCAAATATCAAGCTTTGACGTGTCATTTGCTGGATGGTCTAGAAATGAGTCTGATGGTTATTCTGACAAAACAGTAGCAATACACCACCCTCAGGGTGATATCAAGAAATTTACTTATACCACCGCAATTCCAGCTTCAGCCACCAATGATTATAATAACAATACTTATTTTGGTGGCTTAAATGCGATGTGGAAAGTAATTTGGACATACGGTGTCACAGCGCCAGGTTCATCAGGTGGCCCCTTATTTAATAATGACCATAAGATTATCGGCCAACTTTATTATGGAGCCTCAACTTGTGATCTTTTTTGGCAACCTGATTATTATGGAAAATTTTCAACATCTTTTATTAATGGAAATTTCCAGAACTATTTGGGTAGTAACTTAAGCGTTCAAAGCTCAACTCCATCAAAACCAACGCTTGATCTAACTATAACTTCTAATCCAGTAAGTGTTGCTCCCGGAACCAATGTTTCCTTTACTGCTAGTTCGTCAAACAAATTTGGAAATTTGACTTGTTGGTGGATAATAAATACAGAACAAGGGGACTTGGATGTTACTTGTAATGCAAATACTGATGCCTATTGTAATGCAAGTAATTCGAATCCAACCCAATCTTTCTATTTTGGCAGTGCAGGAAATTATAAGATTACATTATGGGCCACTGATGATGCAGGCAAGCTGGGATCTAAGGAATTCATTTTAATCGTTAAAAATGATGAAAGTCCACATATTTCAGTAGACTTCTTAAACACCGTTTGTAAAAACCAAAGATCTATGCCTTTGGGCTCTAAAGTTGGGTTCTTTGATTACACAAATCCAAAGTATTATAGCTACAAGGTAAAAGAAATAGATTGGTATTATGATAATGTATTAATTAACCAGGACATTTACGATGGATCTTTTTATATCTATGCTGGTTCTAGAGGTTGTTTTTCACTTAACGCTCCAGGGAAACATTTTATTAAAATTAAAGCTTATGCCGCCCAAGTACAGGCAAATGGAAGCTACACAAAATTAGAGCCACCAGCAACTGTTACTAAAGAAATTCTTGTTGTTGATTGCAACAGCTCAAAAGACATTTCTACTCAAACAATGCTTAATGCATATAACGGATACATTGCTGAAGGTACAATATCTCTAAATCCCTCAACAGGTACATCATTACTTGTTAGTTCCGGGAGCAAACTAAATGTTGACACATATAATAAAGCAATTCTTAAACCAGGAGTAAAATTTGAGTCAGGCTCTTCGTGTCTAATAAAAGCATTTAATTGTACAACGCCGCAATGTGATTGTAGCACATGGACAAAAAGTGCCAAAATTAATAGTACGATTACCGAGATAAAGGATCAAGCTCCAATAAATAACAAAATAAACGTCTACCCAAATCCAATTAATAATTACGCGATTATAGATTTAGGGAATCTGGTTAATGAAGTTTTGAAGATTGAATTAGTTGATGTTGCAGGTAAACTATTATTTAATCAAGATTGTGATTTTCTATCTATCAATTACATAAATACTCAAAACCTAGTTTCTGGTCTTTATTTTGTGAAAGTTTCAACAAATAATGGTCAAGTTGTGAAAAAAATGGTTAAAAAATAATGTAATGCAGTTAGTCGATCAATTAGATACAATTAGATAATTGACCGACTAACTGATATGTAGTTCAAAATTAAACAAACTGTTTATGAAAACTATTACAAAGCTTATACAGATAACTCTTTTGAGTGTGTTCTTCTATTCAATAGGCTATGCTCGACCACCGGCAATTGAGAACAGAAGATGGATTTTAGAAAAATTTAGAGATCCACAAACGAAAAAAGAAGTATATGCGGATGAGTATCACTATCTGGAATTCAGGAATGGGCACGTTAGTTTTTCTATTGATTGTAATAACTGCTCAAAATCGTACGAATTTATTTCAAGAGATTCAATTAACTTTTCTGGGAATGAGTTATGCACACGTAAAGGATGTATGGAGAAAGATGTTATTCGTGTAAGCTATTCAGGAACGTATAAAATTTGGATTGAAGGTGGCTATTTAATTATTAGGACAAAGTCTTGGGATCATATTTACAAGTAAATAGAAATCCTCATTACTAATTCAGTTTATTAATAAATCCTTTAAAACAAAAACCAATGATCAACGACGATTTAATCCAGGTAGTTTTTACTGCCGAAGAAAAAGAGAATGCCAATCAGGCATTGAGAACCTTGCTCGAAATTATTACTCCCAAAGCTCCGGTTTTGTCGAACGACGACCGCCGCACCTACGGCTCGGTGGCCGAGCAAAACAAATTAAAAATAAACAAAGGCCGCGCCTATATGGGGCAATTTCCCGAGCTGGCACCTTCGTTTATCGACCGGGAAGAGTTTGAACGCGACTATCAGACCCGCGCCGAGACCGAAGAAATGATTATGCTGGCAGAAGATGTTCTCCGTAAGCTTACTGACATGAAAATCATGCTCGATTACGACAACTACCAGGATGTACTGGCATTTTACCGCTCGGTACGTTACAGCTCCAGCGAAAAGATAAGCAATGCAGTAACTGTTTATAACGATATGAAACAGTTTTTCCCACGTACAGCTTCAGGCAAAACCGAAACTGAAGCAAAATAATTCAGGAAAACCAGTTACTATTTTAGGCCATATTCTGCTTTATACAGGATATGGCCTTTGCTTTTTTATAGGTGTGCCTAAACTTTGTTTACCTGACGAAGGGGATTGTTTAGGTATTTTATAGGATATTTTAGGTTGTTTTGCCAATCGATGATATAAAAGACCTAAAAAATGCGGTTGTTTAACTGATCGATGAATCAAAAGACCTAAACGATTAGGTCTTTTGATTGATATTTTAGGTCTTTTGATTGATCGATGTATTGTTGAACCTCAACAATCTTAGTTTATACCCTTGTTTTGAATTAACAAACGTTTCTTTGGGAAATGCAAAACCCGGGAATGTCTCCCGGGTTTTTCATTGTGTACAATTATTGGGAAATTCATACCTTTACAATTCAATTTTTAATCAGTGTTATATGAAACGGATGGATTTAACCATATTGGTAGAAAAAGGTGAAGATGGTTTTTATGTAGGCCAAATACAAGAATATCCCCCAGTTATGTCGCAAGGCAAAACGCTTGACGAATTGAAGGAAAACCTGAAAGATGCATTGACACTTTTTCTGGATTAAGCAATCTGCCGTTGTAAGGCATAAAGAAATTGACAACCGCTTGTGTAAAAACATCTGCAAACAATTGGATATTCCCTCTGTGTAGAATCAATATACAATAAATTACAAGATAAAATCACGCTTCCACAAATAGAAAGTTCACAGATTGACGGACGCAGTATTTGCTATTTTCCCCTGAACAGATGGAAAAATCCGCTTGTTCGCTTTCTGTCGCCATCACGCCCGGTACCTTCCACCACGTAATAATAAACTCCGGGGGTAGCTACTTTGCCTCCAACTTTACCATCCCAAACAGCCTGAGGAGTTGAATCAATTGTCGGACTGAATCCCTGAACATTGTTGCTCTCCCATACGTGCAGTACTTTTCCCCAACGGTTAAAAATCGAAATTTTAACAGTTTTCATTGAGAAGAACCTGACTACAAATTTCTCATTGAATTCATCTCCATTTGGGGTGAAAACATTGGGCGCCTCAATGAACGCAGTATCAGCAACAATATAATCACTCATGTAAAAGGTATCGGTGCAGGTATGAAACTCAGATACTTTTTTTGATACCAGTTTAACCATGTATGTTCCGGAGTTCTCAAAAATATATTCGGGGCTGTCAGTGAAAATTTTAATCAGAATACTGTCCTTTACAACACCCCCGTTTGCTGCCGATTCTCTTTTAATTTCATCAAGATCCCGGAAGATAAACCATTCAAATTTCCCTACATCGCCGTTTTCCGAAGTATTGTTGAAAGCAACCCTCAATGGCGCCTCGTCAAATCTCGAATCACTTTTACGTTCAGGTTTAGTTGCCTCAAATGATGCCTTGGTGACAATTGAAATATACTCAACATTAACTCTGGCAACACAATCAAAGCGGTCGGTTACCGACAATACATAATTGGTGTTTGTTGTAGGCGGGCCGAATATTTCAGAAATTATAATCCGGCTAACAACCGTACTGCCATTTTCCATCCATTCAACTTCAATCTCTTTATTCAATAGTTTGGGTTGACCCGTTGGAAGATCAATGTATGAAAATGTTGGGGGCGACAATAAAGTTCCCTTCAGAGTAAATGAAAAACAATCCGATTCCGGAATTTCAGCCGTCGCTTCAACGTAATTATTAAAAGCCCAGGCAGTGTATGTTGTTACTCCGGAAGTGCCGGTAATATTTAACCGGTAACATCCGTCTGCCAGGTTAGAAATTGTTGAAGTTGTATTTCCTGATTGATCATTCAGGAATGGATCAAAACTACGGGTTGCCTCATTGTATTTCAGCCACTCGAAACTGGCAGTTTCATTGTTTGGAGAAGTGGCAATTAACGAAGCATTCAAATCTCCTTTTTCACCACAGAAAACATGAATGTTATCCTGACTTCCGCTTGAATATTCTGTTGGCACAACCTCGTTGGCAACAGAAGTAATCTGTGAAAAAGCCATGGTTGGAACAAGGGCAAAAATGATCAAAACAATGAATGCAGCAACTCTACTTTGAATGTTCATTCTACTTTTTCTTTTAAGAATTCACAATATTAACGCTAAAAATTGATTTATCTTTTGTGCGTGTACGACAAAATTTCCAAATTGATAATTTCTGTTCATCAGTTATCAAATGTTTTTTGAAATCCTGAAGGGATTTAATGTCAATAGCCCCGGATGGAATCCGGGGTAACATGATGACAAAGGACAACAACCCTGCAAAGGGTTGAATATCAAAGACGAACAAATTCAACCCTTTGCAGGGTTGCAAAACCTATCTTTCCGTTACCCCTGAGTTTCACTCAGGGCTATTCATATTCAACCACTTTGTGGTTCTCTGCACCTAAAAATATTTCAGAATCGAAATGGTATTATGCCTGTTGATTTAATTCTGGCATCATCCCAATTTTCCTATCAGAAGTCCGCTAAACAACTATTGTTGAAAACTACTTACCTTGCCGCCCTTAAAACTGGAAAAACAGTTTTACTTTTGAACTCCATTTTAGAACAGGACAAAGTGCAGAATTACCTAGAAGGATTGAATGAGCCTCAGCGGCTTGCGGTTGAAAACATCAACGGCGCATCACTGATTATTGCAGGAGCAGGATCGGGAAAGACAAGGGTTTTAACCTACCGGATTACACATTTATTAAAGAATGGGGTAAAACCCGGATCGGTTTTGGCCCTTACTTTTACCAACAAGGCCGCCAAAGAAATGAAAAGCCGTATCTCGGAAATGGTTGGCCCGAATACTGCACGTTACCTGTGGATGGGAACGTTCCACGCCATTTTTGCGCGTATTTTAAGAACCGAATCAGAAACTTTGGGATACCCGTCAAACTTCACCATTTACGATTCGTCCGATTCAAAAAGCCTGATAAAGAGCATCATCAAAGATTTAAAGCTCGACGACAAAACTTACAAAACCAATGTGGTTGCAGGTCGGATTTCGGCAGCGAAAAACAACCTTGTTTCTTCTGAAATGTACGCCACGCTGCCCGAAACGGTTGAATACGACCAAAGCATAAAAATGCCTTACATCACCACAATTTACAAGGAATACACCAAACGGTGCTTTCTGGCCGGAGCCATGGATTTTGATGATTTGCTGATGAAAACAAATGTGCTTTTCAGAAATCATCCCGAAGTTCTGGACAAGTACCAACGCATTTTCGGTTACATTCTGGTTGACGAGTACCAGGATACGAACCATTCGCAGTACATGATCATTAAAAAGCTGGCAGCCAAACACAATAATATTTGCGTGGTTGGCGACGATGCCCAAAGTATTTATTCGTTCCGTGGAGCACG
>JAUYEQ010000202.1 GCA_030691295.1 Bacteroidota bacterium | reverse complement strand
GGTCCATCGTAATGATACGGTTAGCGCCTGCTGTTGAAAGTATATCGGCAATCAGTTTGGCACCGATTGACACACGAGGTTTGTCCTTTCTATCCTGACGGCCATAACCAAAATAAGGTATAACAGCAATAATTTTGTAGGCAGAGGCACGTTTGGCGGCATCAATCATCAGCAAAAGTTCCATCAGATTTTCAGCTGGCGGAGGGGTTGACTGAATAATAAAAACATGCGAGCCGCGGATGGTTTCCTCATAACATGGTTCAAATTCTCCATCGGAGAAAACCGGGCACGAAGTTTTTCCTAATTCAACACCTAGACTGTCACAAATTCGTCTGGTTAAATCCACACTCTTTGTACACGGAAAAATCTTTAAAGGGGCATTTTTTGACATTTGATCCTTTTTTAAATATGTGTTTTGGAATTGCGGTCAAAGGTAAAAAAATCTTATTCTTATCCCTTGAAATTTACCGGCAAGTTCACTTTTTCGAAGTGAAAAGCGACTTAAAAAGCCTTGTATCAATTACTACAAATCTAAAAAAATCATGTTTTATTGGCATTCTCAATAAAGGAAATTATTTCTTCCTGGCCTGTTCCGTCAACAGAAGAACTAACCAGAATCGGGGGAAGTTCTTCCCATATCTCATTCAATTCCAAAGTGTAGGCGCCTACATTTTTTGCAGCAGTAACTTTTCCAACCTTATCGGCTTTTGTAAAAACAATGGCGAAGGGAATATGATTTTCTCCCAACCAGGTTATAAATTCGATATCAATTTTCTGAGCCGCATGCCTGATATCAATCAGAACAAACAGACAATACAGATTTTCGCGGTTCAGAATGTATCTGCTGATTAATTTCTGGAATTTTTCTTTTACTGAAATCGAAATCTTGGCATAACCGTAACCCGGCAAATCTACCAAATACCAACTTTCGTCGATGATAAAATGATTGATCAACTGAGTTTTACCCGGCCTGACTGAAACTTTTGCCAGGCTCTTCTGACCAACAAGCATATTAATAAGCGAAGATTTGCCCACGTTCGATCGTCCTATAAATGCATATTCGGGCCGGTCGGGAGGCGGACATTTTTTCACATCGGTATTACTGATTATAAATCGTGCTTGTTTGATCATTGTATAAGATTAATGTACACTTCCAGCAATTTTGCCGAAGCAGACGCTGGCTTAAGCAGCACATTTTCGATTGATGCCGGAATCAGTATCGTTTCGCCTTTTTGAATTGTTTCGGAACCCGATTCAGTCTCAATATTTACTTCGCCTTCAAGACAAATATAAATCACAAACGAATCAAGCTTGATGTAATCCTTCTCTACTACTCCATCCAAATCAAGCAAATTGGTGGTGAAATAGTTACACTTCACGAGTTCAACTGATTCGTTCTGTTTTGTTTCGTAATGGGTTTTATATTCAGGTAGAAGAGCATAATCAATCGCATCCAAAGCAAGTTCAGTATGCAGTTCACGCGGATTTCCCTGATCATCGCGACGGTCGTAATCGTAAATACGGTAGGTTACGTCGGATGTTTGCTGAATTTCGGCCAGCAAAATTCCTTTTCCGATGGCATGAACACGACCGGCCGGAATAAAATACACATCGCCGGCAGCCACTTCCTCGAAATTCAGAATGTCGGTTAACTCGTTGTGTTCAAGCTTGAAAAGATATTTATCCTGATCTACTTTCTGGTTAAAACCTGATTGCAGTTTTGAACCGCCATCGGCCTGCAACACATACCACATTTCGGTTTTGCCGAATGCATTGTGTCGTTCTTTCGACATTTTATCATCAGGATGAACCTGAATAGACAAATCGTCGTTTGCATCAATGAACTTAATCAAAAGCGGAAATTCGATTCCAAAGTTTTCAAATACCTGATCGCCAACCAGATCGCCCATGTAAATTTCAATCAGCTCTTCCAGCGAATTACCAGCCAGCAAACCGTTTGAAACAACTGACACATTATCTTCTACTCCTGAAAGTTCCCAGCTCTCGCCGCAATTGGGCAAATCGCCGAAATCTTTGTTCAGAACTGTCTTTAATTTGTTCCCACCCCAGATTTTATCTTTGTAAATGGGCGTAAACTTCAGGGGATACAAACCTTCCATGCGTTAAGGAATAATTAAGTTTAAAATTTCAGGGTTGAAAAGACCTGTTCAGGTTAAAATTCGTAATCGACGGCAGCCCTTTCAACGGCATGTTGCCCTATTAATTCTGCAACTTTCAGATGTTCAGGATGAATGCGGTAAACATCAAGTCCATCAAGCGACTCGAAATGCGTGATCAGACAGATATCATACGATTTGGCAGCAAGATCGTAATTAACGCCTACTTCAATGTATTTTAATTCATCAATTTTGCCCAAAAGTTCAAGCAGAGCATCCTCAATCTTACTAATTTCTGTTTGTTTACGGCTATCCGATTCGTAGTCTTTTAGCTTAAACAGCACAACATGATTAATCATAACAACAATATTTATATATTTTTTCTCCTGCGAAGTTAACATTTTCTATCCCTCGTTCCACAAGGTTTTATTTTGGTGGTGGCAAAACCACTCACTTCATTATCTTTGATCAAAAAAAAAATCAATATGCTTGTAATCGGTATTGCCGGCGGAACCGGCTCTGGAAAAACAACGGTGGTACAGAAAATTATTGAAAACCTCCCGGCTGGCGAAGTGGCGGTAATTTCGCAGGATTCGTACTATAAAGACAACAGTCATTTACCGTTGGAGGAACGTCAGAAAATCAATTTTGATCACCCGGCATCCATTGAATTTGATCTTTTGGTTGATCACATCATTCAACTGAAGGCCGGTAACCCGGTTCAGGAACCAATTTATTCGTACCTCACCTGTGTTCGATCGGAAGAAACCCGGGAAATCAGACCAAAATCGGTAATTATTATTGAAGGAATCCTGGTTCTTTTTCCGGCAACCTTGCGAGAACAAATGGGAATCAAAGTTTTTGTCGATTGCGATTCGGATGTCCGGTTGTCGCGGGTAATTCAGCGCGACATCATCGAACGCGGACGCGATGTTCAGAAAGTATTGGACAGGTATTCAAAAACAGTCCGCCCAAGCCATATTCAATTCATCGAACCAACCAAACAATTTGCCGACATCATTATTCCTGAAGGAGGGAACAATTTGGTGGCAATCAAAATTTTAACCAATTTTATCCAGCAAAACCTGAAATAAATGTTTGATACAATTTCCTCGGAGGATATTCTGTTTATCGACATTGAAACAGTTCCTCAACATCCCGTTTTAAATGAACTTCCGGAGCACATGCAGCATTTGTGGGACAAAAAATCAAGTTATTTCAGAAATGAAAACCAACTTGCTGCTGATGTTTATGAAAGGGCCGGAATTTATGCCGAATTCGGAAAAATAATCTGCATTTCGGCTGGCGGCATCGTCCAGAAAAACGGTGAACGGTTTTACAGGGTAAAGTCGTTTCACAATGATGATGAAAAAAAACTACTGTCGGAGTTCAACAACATGCTCGAAAAATTCACTTCAAATCCCGGGAAAAGGTTGTGCGCCCACAATGGTCAGGAATTCGATTATCCCTACATAGCACGCCGTACATTAGTTAACGGGCTCAGGATACCAAGAATTTTGGACATTTCAGGAGCAAAACCCTGGGAAATAAAAGAACGCCTGCTCGACACCCTGCAAATGTGGAAATTCGGCGATTATAAAAATTACACTTCACTCGATCTGCTGTGTGCGGTATTTAATATCCCGACTCCGAAAGATGATATCGACGGAAGTCAGGTTGCCAAAGTTTATTATCAGGAAAACGATCTTGACCGGATCATCCGCTACTGCGAAAAAGACACACTTGCCCTTGCAAACCTTATGTTGCGCTATAAGGGCGAACCCATCATTCCGATTGAAAACATGCTTATTGTATAATATTTTGTGAATATGAAAAATATTTTTTTGCTTTTTCTGGTATTATTTGTCGCTTTGGGTGCGGCATCTCAATCGCAGGTTGATAGCTTGCTGCAGCTATGCGCAAATGCTTCAGAAAAGCAAAAATCAGAATTGTATCTTGAGCTTTCACTTAGCCTGAAAAATGATTCAGCAAAAAGCAATGCCTACTGCAAAATGGCTTATCAATTTGCGGTTAAAAACAATCAGGTTCCGCTTCAGGCCAAGGCTTTGTATTATCTAGGTGAAAGTTTATTCAATTTCACCGAATACCAAAAGGCAATACAAGAATACCAAAAAGCACTGGCTGTCTATTCAGAAATTAAAGACACTGCGAATATGGTCGATTGCCATAAAGCGATTGGGTTATGCTATTACAATATGGATCAGGGAGATAAAGCAATTACTCAATTTATTGAAGGGATGAAACTGTGTGAAAATGACAAAAGAAACACAGCAAAATTGCTTTCGAATATTGCAATGACACACAACCGAATGCGTAATATGAATGATGCCATTCAGAATTATCGTAAAGCATTGGCATTGAACGCCTCAATTAATAATTTCACAAGCATGGCCATAAATTACAATGGTTTGGGTGAAATCTATAAAACCATCAACCAACCTGATTCAGCCCTAAGTAATTACCTAAAAGCTAAAGATCTACACGAAAATATTGAATTTCAAGCTGCCACTCTCTCAAACATTGCCGGTATTTATATGAATTATCCGGATAGTATGAATAAAGCAATTGATTATTTGAAACAAGCATGGACGATCTTTGGCAAGTTGGAATTGTACCAGTATGAAGCGGAATTCAAGCAGGGAATTGGCATTATTTTATACAAACAAGGTAAATACAAATCAGCAATTGATGCATTTGAACAAAGCATTGAGCTGAATGACAAATACAACAGAGGTTACAAAATAAAAACAACCAGCCACAATTTATTGTCAAAAGCTTATGAGAAAACCGGAGACTATAAGACTGCCATAAAACACATGAAACTATTCATCCAATATTCTGACAGTTTGGCTCAAAAAGAAAAATACGAGCAAATAGCGACTATTGAAAAACAATACGAAACTGTAAAAAAAGAGAATAAAATTGTTCGTTTGCAAGCAGAGCAAGAATTAACACTTATTCAACTCCGAAAAAACAAACAGCTTAAACAACTTGGGATGGCAACTGCCTTCCTGCTGTTACTGCTTGTATTTTTTGTCTATATGAAGTACCTCGACAAGATTAAATCAAATCGGCAGTTAAAAGAAAAAAACCAGGTAATTGAACAAAGCGAGCAGGAATTACGATTACTGAATGCTTCCAAAAATAAATTTTTTTCGATCATAGCCCACGATTTAAAGAATCCGCTACACACTATTTTGGGCTATTCTTATCTCCTGAACAAAGACTATGATCGGTTTACCGATGATGCGCGGCGAAAATTTGCACTCAACATTCACCAATCCACCAATAACATTTTCCGATTGCTGCAAAATCTTCTTGAATGGTCGCGTTCGCAAACCGGAAGGTTAAACTTTTCCCCTGCTGTTGTTGAATATCAGCGCATACTCGACAACTCGCTAAGTGTATTGCGGTCGATGGCCGATCAGAAAAACATAGTAATCAAAGCCGAAAATGATCCTGAATTAGAAATATTTGCCGACCCTTCAATGATTGAAACTGTTTTGAGAAATCTTATTGGTAATGCAATAAAGTTTACTCCGGAAGGTGGACAAATTGAAGTTTCAGCCAAAAGAGAGAATAGCCAGATATTGGTTTCAGTAAGCGATACCGGAATAGGAATTACGGAAGAAGATACCAAAAACCTGTTTCTGATCGACTCAAAAGTCAAACGAAAAGGAACCAACAATGAAGATGGTTCAGGTCTGGGATTAATTTTGTGTCAGGAATTTGTCGATAAACACAGTGGCAAAATCTGGGTTGAAAGCACGCTGGGAAAAGGAAGTGCATTCACTTTCAGCATTCCTGCCAAAGCCATTGCCTGATTTTTTTCACTTCACTAACATCTGACTGGCAACTAATTCCGCTTTTTCAGCAGAAACCAGCTTTTCAACCAGTTTAAGGGCAAATTGAATGGCAGCACCCGGACCACGACCGGTAATTACGTTGCCCGACTCGGCAACCGGATGATTCATAATTTCCGCCCCTTTCAGGTATTTTTCGAAACCCGGATAACAAACGGCCTGTTTGCCATTCAATATCCCAAGATTTCCGTAAACAAGCGGCGCCGCACAAATCGCTGCAAGTAGTTTATTTTCATTGTTGAACTTTACAATCTGCGCCTTCAAACCTTCATGGGCATCAAGGTTTGCAGCTCCCGGCATTCCTCCCGGAAGGACGATCATGGACACATCGTCGTAATTTACGTCTTCAAATAATTTATCGGCCAAAACTTTTAGCTGATGAGCTCCCGTTACTTCGAGTTTTCCGGTAACTGATGTTACGACAACTTCGAGTTCTGCCCTGCGCAAAACATCGATAATACTGATGGCTTCAATCTCTTCAAAGCCATCGGCCAAATGAACTGCAATTTTTTTATTCATGGTAGTTTTTTTATTCAAAGATAAACCAATGCGACTATTCAACGAATTGAATTGGGCATTTATTTAATGCGCGTTGCAATTCATAAACCCAGAGGGTTTGTATGTTTATAGAAACTATTCAGAACACAGACATACGACCCCGTTGGGGTCGAACCCATGTCCAAATCTATTTTTCTATAAACATTCGATGCCTCTGGCATCTGCCAATATTTACTAAATGGCCATTTCAATCAAAGAATTTATTCGGGAAAAAGTGGATTGCAATAAACCCGAAAATTCCGCAGATAGCCACTATTCCCAAATCAGTCAGATGATTTTTCACTTTGACTTTTCGCCGGAAAAGCCATAAGAAATGAAATGCCATCAATAATATATTGAGGAAAATCCAGTTGAAACCCTCCGAAAGAGAGAAGTAAAACCGGATAAATTTGCTGTTATCGCTGGTCATCGAAACCTGTGCCGGAAACAACAATGCAAATATTTTGCCTTCGGTCAGTTCTTCCTTCAGCTTCCAGGTTTCAGTATATGTTTTGACAACCTGATAATCAGGATTCAATGCAATTGCTTTAATGTGATCTTCGGCTTCAACAACGACCGTATAATTAAACAAATCGCCAAAAATTTTCAGGTCGCAGTTTGACGCATCAAATCCCTCAACCGGCCATTTTATCAGTTGATAGTCATCCTGTGTCAAAATGTAAATTACATTTTTATCAGAAAACAAGTAGGCATAAAAGTCCTTGTTTTTAAAGTCAACACAACTGATATGCCTGAATTTCAAACCTTCCGGAACCTCAATTTTCTTTACATACGGATTTCCTTTGATCATTTTCAGATGGAAAAGCTGATCTTTTGAATCAACGATAAAATAACCTTCATCGGCTGATTTTCGCGGAGTTGATATGCCCGAAATTTTTATCGCCGGAAATGAAAACCCATTCTGAAACAAGGCTGCAGAAAACAGTTGGCTTTTTTCTTCGAGAACCTTGTTGGTGGCAGCCTCAATAAAATCAATCCTCCAGGTAATCCTGAAAAAGTCTTCAGGCAAATCAAGCTTTGCACGTCCTGATTGGGATTCAAACAGTGGATAAAGACCGGGAACCGGAGCATCGATTTCGCTGGCTTTCAGGCGAAAAAAAGATTTTGCTTTAGAAATTGTGCGCATATCGAGCGCAATTCCTTTGATTGAATCAGGCATTGAGCCGGAAGTAATTAGCTGTTTTTCAAACATCATCGGAAGTTTCTGCTCATACTCTTCACGCGTATATTGCTTTCCTTGCGTGTCTTCCCAGGTTTTTTCGCTGATGCGGTGAATCATAAAATCATCATTGATGCAACTGTACAGAATAAATGGCTTACGGACAGGTTTTTCGAAAGCCATCCAATACAATTTGGGAAGAATGATTGCCAATGTTAGGATGGCAATAAAGACCAGTAAATATCTGCTGATTTTTTCCATTTACATTTCCCCCTTTCTGAACCTGTACGCTGAAAACAGAAGCGCAATACTTAAAAAAGCGGTCAACACAAACAATCCTGAATTTGCCGGGTCATAAGCGCCTGTAACCGGAGAATTTAAATAAATGGTCAGGAAAAACCCACCAACCAATGAATAAAATAAGCGGAATTTCCAGGCAGGCTCCAGAACAATCAGTGCAACCAGAAAATAGGCCGAAAATCCGGCAAGAAACCAGGGAAAAATTGAAATTATGCTGTCGGTCACCATCTGAACCGGGAAATAAAGCAGGCTAAAACCGGTAAACATTCCGAAGAAAACCAAGAATGAAAGCAGCAAACTGACTGCCCCAAAAGCATGCATCATCAGCAATGCTTTATTCTCGCGCAACGGAAGATGAAAAGTTAGCTTGATCCGTTTGTTGACCGTTTCAGGAAAATACTGGGCAATGGCAATGGTCAATCCGCCCAGCAGCGGGACATATTTTAACGGACTAAAAAACTGATGCCCCATAAACAGAATACTGTTCCAGATATTTTTCCCTCCCGAAAAAGCAAAACCATGCTTCACGGTGAGAAACAGATAACCGATGCCCAAAATTCCCAGCAAGGTATATCCGATCAGGAACCACCTGATTTTTAACCATTCTTTATAAACAATAGATTTCCACATCATCTAATATTTTCCGGTTAAACCAATAAAAGCGTCTTCAAGCCCCATTTTCACCTGTGCGAAATTGCTGACTATGATGTTGTTGTCATCCAAATACTTCTTCACGATACTTTCAGATGAGTAAGTATATAACTCAACCTTATTTTTCACTTTGTCGAGATTTTCCACAAACAGTGCTTTTTTTAGGTCGGTTTTGTCATTTTTGAGCACAAAATCGAACCGTTTGAAACTGCCCATAAATTCGTTCACCGAAGTTTGAGCCAACACCCCGTCAAAGTCGATGATCAGCAAATCGTCGATCAGGCGCTCCATATCCTGAATAATGTGCGAGGTGGTAAAAACGGTTTTGTTCTCGGCTTTGGCATATTCGCGCAGGTAGTCGATAAACAAACGGCGGTAACCCGGATCGAGCCCCATCGAAAAATCGTCGAGAATCAACAGGTCGGGATCCTGCGCCAGAATCAATCCCAAAGCTACCTGCGACCGCTGCCCGCACGACATGGTTGAGATTTTCTGCGTCGGTGTAACATTCAGTTTCGACATCAGTTCCCAAAAAGGAGCAGGTTTCCAGTTCGGGTAAAATCCTGAATAAAATTTCTCTATTTGGCGAATATTCATAAACGAATACTGAATGTGCCCTTCAATTAAAAACCCGATTCTTGCTTTGGTGCGGGGACTCAAATGCTGTGTATTTTCACCAAAAATGAGGCATTCGCCATTGCGGGGCTGAAGAAATCCGTTTAAAATATTGATGGTAGTAGTTTTCCCTGTACCATTTTTACCCAACAGTCCCAGAATGCTTCCTTCGCTGACATGAAAATTCAGGTTTTCGTACACCCGTTTCTTGCCGTAGTAATGTGTAAGGTTATTGCATTCAATTACATTGTTCATGCCCAATTAATTAAAAGATTAAACCCGTGCTAAAACTGAAAAAAATTCTGGTTAGCCCACTTTCAGAACGGTACCAGTCAAAATCAGTTTTTATGAAATACTTATCGAAAGTTTTTTTTAGCGGAACCTGGTAAGCCAATGAAATTCCGGGCGAAAGATAACTTTCTGTCTGATAAATAAATTCGGGTATGAAGATTTTTTTCACTATAAAATTCGCGTTTGTTAGATTTTGTTGGCCATCAAGATTGAACTGATAACTGAATTTCATTTCAGTGGAAACGCTTGCCCGCGGAAAGGTAAATAATTTCAGGTAGCTTGCCGCAAGCTTTAAATTTGAATAGTTTTGATTCGCATTAGGCAAATAATATTTTTCTTCGAATGCAGAATAGTACAAACCTGTATTAAACAGTGATTTCATCTGGTTATCCTCATCCTTTACAAGCAATTGATAGTTCAATTCGGCGTTGGTTCGCAGTGAATAGTACTTTTGTTCTTTGCCATAAGTGATCCAATGCTCCAGATCTGTTGCACCGACTTTCTCCAAACGCTGTATAAATTCAGTTCCCAACTTATTGACGATATGAAACATGGCTTTCAGTTGGTGAACTTTTGCGCCTTGATCAATTGAAATCACATCGGTCAGATTCCAGTCAATTCCGTCCAGCCGCGAGTCGTTCTTTGTAGCCGCCCAGAGTGCGATGCCGCCTTTCCGCCCGTCGTCGATGGTTTGCAGGGAATAACTGTAATCGGAGTGCAGCAAATTTGAAATATTGCCCGACATCCATTCTGCCTGCATTCCTCCGCCAAAC
>JAUYEQ010000195.1 GCA_030691295.1 Bacteroidota bacterium | reverse complement strand
CTTTGGGATTAACCGCACCTTTTTTATACGCTGCATAAGCTGTCGGCGAATAATAATCGGAACAAAATTCATACACATTGCCCAACATATTTTTCAGGCCAAACGGATTTTCTTTCACCGAACCAGGCTCTTGTGTTTGTGAAGGACTGGTTTCCTTGTAAACCACATACGACTGGATAACAGCAGTATCGCGGCCAAATATTTTCCTGAAAAATCCTTCAGATGTAAAATCTTTTGGATTGCCTTCAAAGAAATAAGGAGTTTGATTGCCTCCGCGGGAAGCATATTCCCATTCGGCCTCGGTCGGAAGACGGTATTTTTTGCCTGTTTCTTTCGAAAGCCACTGGCAATATACATTGGCAGCTTTCCACGTCATCGTGATTGCCGGACGTGAGCCTTTTCCCCATCCCTGGTCGGGTGCGCCCCACGGCGGTGTCGGGCCCGAAATGGCATCCACGTTTTCGTTTTCTTCGGCTTCCTTGCGTCCCTGCGACGAAGTAGCTTTAAAAAATTCAAGGTATTCATCCCAGCTGACCTCTACTTTTGCCATAAAAAACCGCGATAGTTTTACAGGATGTGCAGGCCCTTCATCGGGTTTCCTAAAAGGTTCCTTTTTCGGACTGCCCATTATAAATTGTCCACCCGGAATGGCAACCATTTCAAAAGAAAGGCTGGTTCCCGGAATTTTTTCGGTAAAGTTGGTGAAGCTGGTAACTGTGGTTGGTTCAGTATAAATTTCAGCAGAAACCGTTGCAGTAACTCCGAAATTTTTGTCGTGCTCATGTTTTCTGTTTGGGTCAAAATGGCCAACATCGAGGTGACAATTCAGGCAACTTACATCGGTTTTGGTTGTCAGAAAACTCAGGTGTGCATTTTCGCCGTCAACACTAAGCGTTTTCGGAAATAAATTCTGATGACATTTTACGCACGATTCGGTATATACAAATTTACTCGCCTTTTCGAGTGTGCGCTTCTCTTCCCATTTATAATCAGCCGAATCCTTGAACAGGAAGCCGTACAAGTCGATGGCCCCGTGTTTGGCTTTGGCCACCAACATTCCATGTCCTTTTGGCGGAAGATGACATTCTACACAATGCACAATTATACCGGCTTTGTTGTCATAGTGCGGAGAAAGTTTCCAGCTTTGTTCTGCATGTGGGTGAACATGGCACGACATGCAATAATTATCGGTTGAAGTATAAGTGACCACCTTGTTTCCTACAAACATAAAAGCAAAGGCAATAATTAGTCCTGAAACAATCACCCATATAAATGATCTTTTACCTGAAAACATCGTTTGAACAGAATTCCAAATCTTCATAAAGCAAAACTGAATTAATCGTTTTATTCTCCGGAAGTTTAAAAAAAGACTTTACAATCCGTTAAGAAATGCATCAAATCTAAGTAAAAGGAATTAGCAGGGTTTTAGCTGTCGCTTACAATCGGGTTAAAACAAGGTTAATATTGGGTTACTATTCCTCCTGAGAAGATTTCGAATAAACATTAAATGCAATGATATTGAATGATATACAAAATGAAAAGCCAAAATTAACCCTGCTTTATAACATGTTTATTTTTCAGACAATAAGTTCTTCAAATTTAACTGAAAACTTCTCTCCATACATCTCTTCGTAAAGTGCACAGAAGCGGTCGAAGGTAAATCTGGCCAGATTATAATTGTTCTGTTTGATTAAAACTTTCAGTTTGTATGCCAGCGCCTGATCATTCACCGGATCGGTCACCAAAATGCGGTCGCTTAATTTCAGGATTAATTCTTCATCCCGGTCAATGCTTAGTTCGTTGATGAATTTCAGGAGAATGTCAACTATATTGTTCCCGACAAACCCCTTAAAATCGTCGAGCCAGTCGTACGATTCACCTTTAAAAAGTTCGCCTTCCTGGATAATGTGATAAAAATTCAGGTTAAAATCGGTGTCGTGAATTTTTTCGCGTTTCAGGAGTTTTAAACATTCGGTGTAATCACAGTAAACCGATCCGCCAAACGCCATCGACCAGCGATCGATGTGAAAATTAATCTGCACCAAATCAAGAGATTCAAGTATCAGTCTCAATTTTCGAATGGTCACACCGCGACTGTTTTTGGCACTTTGCGACGAATGTCCCATCCAAAGAAT
>JAUYEQ010000193.1 GCA_030691295.1 Bacteroidota bacterium | reverse complement strand
CACTCCGGTTTGTGCCTGATAACGGTTGAAAATCGGGATACTAAGGGTAGCCCCAAATCCCAAACGTTCGTTGCTCTTTAGCTGTTTGCCAAAAGGAATATTACCTCCGATTCCAAAAGGAGGTTCTGGATATTGATATTTGTTATTGTAAAAATTGTAATAGTTGCCACCAAAAGAAAGCGAAGGCATCAAATTCCCTTTTGCTATAAGTAGCTGGTTGCGTGCGCTTTCGAGTTTAAATTCAGCGCCTTTAACAGCCGGCCTGATTTGCACTGCATTTTTGAATACATCCAACGAATTCAGCATGGTCATGTTGGCGCTAATTTCAGGAAGTACTGGTTTTTCAATTTTAAAACTTTCTGTCGAGGGTAATTCAAGGAATTGATACAATGACAGATAGGCAAGTTGCACCCTGTTTTGAGCGTTTACTACATTCAATTCTTCACGTGCATATTGTGCTTCTATTTCAAGTAAACTCCCTTTTGCAAGACTTCCGGCTTCCACCAGTTTGCCGGTACGGTCGATCTGAAGCTGAGTTATTTTCAAAAGGTCTTCTGTAACGATCAGCAACTCATCGGCAAAAAGTATTTCAAGGTAAGATGCAGCGATGTTGAGCATGATATCGTCTTTTGCTTTTTGCATTTCTTCCAGACTGGCACGTAAATCCATCTCCGCCATTTTTATAGCGTTTTTCAGGGTAAAACCGTTCCAAAGAGTAACATTTGAACTCAGGCTACCTGAAGTGGAGTTGGAATTGATGTCAAGGTATGTATTGTCAGATCCCAGTGTTCTGCCGTAATTCATGTTGTTCTGAAAACTGGCATTCAGGTTTGGCAAGCGGTTAAATTTTGCTTGTTTGTGTTGATTGTTGTAATAGTCTGAATTCAGAGCCTGCTGTTTGATCTGGATGTTGTTTTCAAGCGCGTAATCAATACATTTTTGTAACGACCATGTTTGCTGTGCCTGTGCACCCGTAAAAACAACCAGCATTAAAGCTATGGCAATGAGGCTGTACATTCGTTTCATTGTAATATTTTTTAGTGTCTGTTTTTTTTTCTTGAACTTGATACTTCTTTATGCTTTCTTCTTTTCTTCTTCCTTCACTTTCTTCGGATCAATTTTTTCGCCTTTTACCTTGTCGGTTTTGGCCAGCCCTTCAGTAACTTCGATGTTGATTCCGTCAGAAATTCCGGTTTTGACCATCCGTTTTTCGAACACCTGCGGTGTCATTGTTTCTACTTCAACAAACGATGAGTCTTTTTCAAACTTCAGTAACCCTTCAGGAATAACCAACACGCTGTCTTTCTTTTCGAGAACGATGTTTGCGTTGGCGCTGTAACCGGCTCTGATAAACTGATTTTCTTTCAGTACCACATTTGCTTTTATTTCAAACTGAATGGCGCCATTCTCCTCTTTCCCTTTTGGTGCAATGTATTCGAGTATCGCTCCGAATTTATCTTTTTCAATCGCACCAATTTCAAGTTCAATGTTCATTCCTTCCTTGATTTTGCCGACTTCAGTTTCATCCACTT
This sequence comes from Bacteroidota bacterium, assembly GCA_030691295.1. Classification (GTDB taxonomy): domain Bacteria; phylum Bacteroidota; class Bacteroidia; order Bacteroidales; family Prolixibacteraceae; genus Aquipluma. Next base: position 8,249 of record JAUYEQ010000193.1, on the reverse strand, counting down.
TTCCTTTGAAAATCATGTCCTGCATATCGGCAACGGTACAGATGGTGGTTCCGTTGTTAAAGGTATTCGATTGAATTACCGAGTTTCCTTCTTTGATCGGAACATCCAAAACCATTCCGTTTACTGTTGAACGAACAAGCGTATTAGTAGCCGTTGATGCCCTTTTTGTTACACCGTTTCTAATTAATTCCAGATTATTTTCGGCTGCTGATAATTCCTCCTTTGCCGCATCGTAACTAACCTTGGCATTTTTGTATTCATTGTACGAAATCACTTTCTGATCGTACAATTTTTGCTGACGGTCGTAATCGATTTTTGAATCGTCGAAACTCAATTGTGCACGGTTGAGCCGGGTTTCAGCATTGTTCAGGTTTACCATATCAGGAATAATTTTGATTTTTGCAATTACCTGGTCTTTTTTTACAAAGTCGCCGGCAACAATGTACAATTCGTCAATAATTCCTGAAACCTGGGGTACAATGTCTATTTCCTTGCGCGGAACAACCGAGCCTGTAGCTACTGTTTTGCGGATAACGTTCGATACAAACGGATTTTTCGTCTCGAATACTTCAGGTGCTTTTTTTGATTTGGTGTAGAGGAAATATATTGTTCCTCCGAAAATCCCTACGAGGATTACAATTCCTAAGATTCTAAAAAATTTTTTCATGGTTTTGTTTTTTATATGTTTCTGTTTTTCTGTTGTTTTACCCTTCGTCTCTGATCGCATCAATTGGTTTTATACTGACTGCTCTTTTTGCCGGTATTAGTCCGGCGATAATTCCGGCTACCACTAAAACTGCCAGGGCTGAAAGTGCCATCGTCAGGTTTACTTCAGGATTTCGGAAGAACATTTCGCCTTCCGCTTTCAGCAAAATTTGGTTTAATATTTCGAGAACGGCAACTCCCAGCGACAAACCTATGTAACCGGCCATCACTGTCAGGAATACACTCTCGGCAACAATGTGTTTAATGACCGTGCCAGGAGTTGCACCAATTGCCCGCTGTATCCCGATTTCCTGGGTCCGTTCCTTGATGATTACCAGCATGATGTTACTCACGCCGATTACACCGGCCAGAAGGGTTCCGATACCGACGATCCAGGTCAAACCCTGAATGCCTAAGAATAAGGCATTGAACTTTACGAATTCTTTTTCGATATTGAAGGATCCAATGGCTTGTTGGTCTTCAGGAGCAATTTTATGCCGGTCTTTTAGTAAGACTTTTAGTTTTTCTTCCAGATCGCTTACTTTGGTTCCGGGTTTTGATGTTACCGAAAAGAAGTATACCTTATTCCCGTAATTATAAGCCTTTCGCATAGTGGTAAATGGGATAATAATGGTTTCTTCTTTTTTGCCACCACCGATATTAATTCGCGTTTCGGCATGAATAACACCCACTACCTGAAAATAAACTCCGCTAATTTTTAAGTATTGACCTATCGGGTTTTCATCTTTTTCAAACATCACCTCAACAACACGCTCGCCAATGTTGCAGACTTTCCGTTCCTGAAGCATGTCAATTTCGTTGATCAATCGTCCCTGAACCGGAGTCCAGCGATCGATTTTGAAATAGTCGGGATAATCGCCAAACACATTAAATGCGCCGGTACGTTCGCCACGAATGGTATTATTGCCAGATTGGTTATTTGCAAACAATCGGGGCGACAAATATTCTACCTCTTTCACATTTTCGCGGATATAATCGATATCGCTTGTTTCGTAATTCCAGCGACGCCCGCGTTGAAATCCTTCATGAGGAACACTGGTTCGTTCGGTCCAGAAAAAGGCCGAGTTGGTTGCAAAAGCTTTCACACCGTCAAGTACACCATTTTCGAGCGCTTTTCCGGCTCCTGACATAATTATTAGCATAAAGATTCCCCAGAATACGCCAAAAGCAGTCATGAAACTACGAAGGCGGTTTTTTTTCAGTGCACTGACAATTTCGGTCCAGAGATCTAAATCAAACATAAAAGCCTCCCCCTCTGCCCCTCCATGGAAGGATGATTAAAGACTGCTGAGATGGAAACAGTCTTGGTTATTGAGTATTGATTATTCATTATTGGATATTTGAAAATTCGTTTTTAATGCTCTTCTTTTCTTAAATCCCTCCCTTTTGGGGAGGGTTTGGGTGGAGCCTCTATTCGTCGCGAAGGGCAACAATTGGTCTTATACTTGCAGCTCGTTTGGCCGGTATATATCCTGCAATAGCACCGGCAATGATAAGCAGCATGGTCGAATAGATTGCTATGTTGATATCAACCGTTGGGTTCATAAACATGGTTCCTCCCTGTTCTTCTGACACTGGTCCTGTAGATTGCATCATCATACCATAATTGATCAGTTCCATCAGGCCTGTCCCTAAAACCAACCCTATGTATCCGGCAATGGTGGTAATCATAATTGATTCAAGCATAATCAAACCAATTACAGAAGACGGACTTGCACCAATTGCTTTACGAATACCAATTTCTTTGGTGCGTTCCTTTACAACAATCAGCATAATGTTACTCACTCCAACAATTCCGGCAATTAAGGTTCCTACCCCGATAATCCAGATGAAGATCTTAATGGCCTGAAATATTTTCATGGTTTGAATATAGTTTTCCAGCTTGTTGTATAAACCAATAGCGCCTTCATCTTTAGGATCAAATTTATGCTGCCTGCCAAGAACGTTTCTGATCTGCTCTTCAATGGCCCGACTTTCCTCAAGAGTAGTTGCGTTAATTGTAAGCGCCAGGTTATGAAGCTGATTCGAGCCGCTAAAAATCATTTGGGCTGTGGAAAGCGGCATATATGCATTCCGGTTCCGGGTCGATCCGGGTTCGGTGCAAATACCTATCACTTTAAATGGCACCATGTTTACATTTACGTATTCGCCCAATGCAACGGAATCTTTGAAAAGAGCGGTTTTAATATCAGCACCAATGACCACAACTTTTCTTTTTTGTAGTATATCAAGTTGATTAATGAATCGGCCTTCATTCAGAATAAGGTTTTCAACTTCCTTTAATGCAGGCTGACAGGTGATGGTGGTATATTCGCCCGATTCCTTTAAGTATGAATATCGGGTATTGCCCATAAAATATCGTCCGGAGGAAACTCCAACTCCCGAAACTTTCTGCACGATTTCCTGATCCTGATTTTGAAATTGAATGGGACGACCGCTTTTCATTCCCTGATAAGGTATAGTAGTTTCTCCTCGCCAGATCCACATGGCATTTACGGCATCGTTCATGAAATTGTTGGCTACACCGTTGCTTAAACCATTTCCGGAGCCCAACAAAATCATCAGCATAAAAATTCCCCAGGCGACAGAAAATCCGGTGAGGAACGTCCGCATCTTATTTTTTTTGATAGTGGCAAGAATTTCCTGCCATTTGTCGATATCAAACATTGTTTCAGGATTAAGCGGTTTCGAGTCCGTGGATGTAACTTTTCTGGAAATTTTTCAGTTCACCGTTTCGGATAATTTCATGAATCCGTCCGTCGTTCAACCGGATGATCTGACGAGTCATGGCAGCAATGTCGTGTTCATGTGTAACAATGATTACCGTAATTCCGTCATCGTTAATTTCCCGCAGGATGTCCATCACTTCGTAGGAGGTGGCTGAATCCAATGCTCCGGTAGGCTCATCGGCCAGAATAATCTTTGGTTTCGAAATTAAGGCACGGGCAATGGCTACACGCTGTTTCTGTCCGCCCGACATTTCATTGGGCATGTGGTTCGCCCAATCCTTCAGCCCAAGTTTTTCGAGGTATTCCATGGCAATCAGGTTTCGCTTTTTCCTGGGAACTCCCTTGTAATAAAGTGGAAGTGCCACGTTTTCCATCGCGTTTTTAAACGAAATCAGGTTAAAAGATTGGAATACAAAACCCACCAGCTCATTGCGTAGTTTAGCGGCCCTTTTTTCGCTCATGTTTGCAATGAGGTTTCCTGATAAATGGTAAGATCCGTTGTCATAATTGTCGAGCATCCCCAAAATGTTCAAAAGGGTTGATTTCCCTGAACCGGAGGAACCCATGATGGAAACAAAGTCGCCCTGTTCTATATGAAGGTCGATGCCTTTCAGAACATGGAGACTGCTGTTTCCCATTACATAGGATTTGTGAATGTTGTTTAATCTGATCATGGCATTGTTTTCTGTTAGTTTTCTGTTCAAAATTCGGTTATAATGGTTTTCCAATCCTATTTATTTCGATGAATGGTCGGTTTCAATCTGTAAAACGGTTAAAAAGTCAGTTTTAAAGGAATAAACACGCACAAAACACCGGTAAATCAAAATTGCTGGCCATTCTGTTTGCTGTTTCTGAATTTTCTTTACACCGAAGTATGACGAATTGTCAAACGAAACGTTACAGGAATTAATAATTTTTTGGAAAATTTAACCCATTAAAAAGGGATGGAACAACTTAATGTCCATCCCTTTAATTTTTTTAAAGTAAAATTTCTTATCCTGAAGTAAAATCATTCAGTTTTACTCATTATCAGTTTACCATGTTGGAGGCCTTTAATACTTATCAGTTTGTCCGACAGTTCGGTAAGTCGGCGAGATGCTCCTTTAACCGCGATAATCTCCATGCAATTCTGTTCGCTCAGGTTAAACTGCTGAACGCCAATTACGACATCGCGGTATGAAACCTGAAGTTCAAAAGAGTGGATTCTGATATCTGGTTTTTCATTGCTGTAAACCAGAACAATGGCACCAGCCACCAGATTGTCGCATTTCCATTTTTGCTCTACCAGGTTTTTCTCAATCAGATAGCGGATGGCCTGTGATCGGTTCGAGAAATTATTATCGGTCACATACTGATCAAGGGCTGTCAACAGCTCTTCTTCCAAGGAAACGCCAAAACGGGAAACGGACATGATTTGAATACTTTAAAAATTCGATTTATTTTGAAGCGAAGTTAAAGGATTGGGAGAAGTTTGCAAAGAAAAGTTGAAGCTTTTGGAAAGTGCCGATTAAGCATGATCATCTGTTCTAATTTAAAATCGCTAATTGAATACCGATTGATCCGGAATTCTGAAACAATTGAACTTGCCGGATTTTTTTGTCTTCCGGAAAATTATCGGTTGTTGTAAATCGGAATTAATATGCCATCGGGTTGTGCCTCCGTTTTCTGAAACAACCGGATTTTCAAAAAAAGGAAGCACCTGTAGCAGAACTGAATAATGTTTAAATAATACCTTTTTTTTGTTCAATCATTACCTAAGTTTTTATATCTTTCCCGTGAATTAAAAACCAATCTCGTGATAAACATTGCACTATTCGGTCCTCCGGGAGCTGGAAAAGGTACCCAGTCAGCCTTTTTAATTGAAAAATACGACCTGTTTTACATCTCAACAGGAGATTTGTTGCGTAAAGAACTTGCAGAAGAGACCAAGCTGGGCTTGGAAGCTAAAAGCATTATCGCAGCAGGGAAACTTGTTTCCGATGAAATTATCGTACAAATTCTCGAAAAAACGATCAAGGAAAATTCGCAGGCAAGTGGCTTTTTGTTTGATGGATTCCCGCGAACATATATTCAAGCTTACATTCTTGAAGGTTTAATGATTAAATTAAATACATCGCTCAACTGTTTGATAAGCATTGAAGTGCCGGAAGACGAGTCTGTTTCACGACTTTTGAACAGAGGATTAACTTCAGGAAGATCGGATGACAATGAAATTATTATCAGAAACAGGCTGAAAGAATATGAAGAAAAGACTCTACCAGTACTTAATTATTACAAAGAAAAGGGAAATTATATTTCAATTGACGGATACCGGGGAGTAGAAGAAGTTACACATCAAATTGAAGAAATCATCAATAAAGAATTGAGCAAGAAGTTGATGAACGTGGTTATTTTTGGATATCCGGGTTGCGGAAGAGGTTCACTGGGTATAGAACTTGCAAAAAGATATGGTCTCGAATACATTTCGACGGGAAGAATGCTTGAAGAAGAAATTAAAGAAGGAACTGAATTAGGCCAAAAAATCGCTCAGATATACGAAACCGGTGAATTGGTTTCCGATGAAATAGTTGTTCCCCTGATATTGAAGAAGATAAAAAATTCAAAAACGGTTAAAGGCTTCATCTTTAAAGGATTCCCCCGGACACTGGTTCAGTCATATATTTTGGATGGAATACTGAAAAAGCACAATTCTTCAATTCGAAAAATCATTGATATTCAAGTAAGTACACTTGAACTGATTTCCAGACTGGACAAACGTAGTAAAACCAGCCATTGTAAGCCCTACGATACAAGTACCGAAAAAATTGTAAGGAGATTGAAAGAGCATGAAGAAAAAACGATTCCTGTTCTGGATAAATACAAAGAAATTCATGATGTTGCAATTGTGAACGGCGAAGCGCCATTTGAAGTAGTTTTAGAAAGAATGGCACAAGAAATTGAAAAAGGCTTTAAAAATTTGAGATAGAATTTTCCGTGGTTGTATAGCACCATCTTGACCAACCAGTTAAAAACAATGGTCCGTTCAGAGTCCGGTGATAACTATTCACGATTGGAACTCTTTCACTAACCCTTTTATCTAACATTGAATTTTTCCCGGTATTCCATCGGAGTCATTCCCACCAGCTTATTAAAAACCTTCCGGAACGATTTTGGGTCGGAATAACCGGTTCGGTCAATAATTTCGTTAATGTTCTGATTCGTTTGTTCCAATTGTTTTTTGGCCGACTCGATGCGCACATTTTGCAAATATTCGATGGGAGGAATTCCGGTTGCCAGTTTAAATCTCCGGGCAAAATTTCTCCTGCTCGAAGGAATGTCTTTCATAATATCGTCCAAAGATCCAATCTCATGAAACCGGGTTTCCATATTCTCCTGAACTTTTTTCACCAGATCATCTTTGTGGTTACGGCTGGGCACAAAAGTTCCGAAATAACTCTGGCTGTAACGGTCCATATCAATGGCAAAAATTTTAGCTATCCGTATTACCATTTCATTTCCGCAGTATTTTTGAACCAACCGCAGCAAAAGGTGAAAGGTTGAAGTTGATCCGCCGCTGGTATAAAAACAACCGTCTTCCGTAACCACATGATCCGGTTTTAAAATAACCGCTGGAAAAGCCATTGAAAATCGGGTACAGGCGTCAATGTGTGTGGTCGCCAGTTTCCCGTTGAGCAAACCCGACGCGCCGAACAAAAACGTTCCGGTACAAAAACTGGCAATTTCAGCTCCATCCTGAAACTGCCGATGCAGCCAGGGAATATACATTTGATTCTTCGACAGCGTTTCCTGCATGTTTTCCGTTGAAAACGAAGGAATTAAAACCACGTCTGCTTTCAGTTCTGATTTTATTGAGGTTACAGGATAGCCATGCAAAAAAGCCCCTTCTTTTTCAATTTGATCCAGTGTACGCAGCATGTGAATCACAAAAGGTTTTTCCCGATTTTCTTCGCGGTAAATCCGGTTCACGGTTTCAAAGACATCCAGAATTGCTGCTATGCTCAATAGCTTATAATCGTAAGGCACTATCAATCCTAAGTTTTTCATTTCTTTTCTTTTTTACTAAAATAAGACATATTTGTCTTAAATACCCCGAAATTTGACTTTTTTGTTACTGATCTTATTCCCAAAATGTTCGAACTTTGGAAATAAGAAAAATGTTAATAGACAAATAAACAGCAGAAATCATGGAAACACAAATTAAATCGGACCCAGACAAAATAAAGAAGGGAGCTAAAATTCAAAAGATTACACCATTCTTATGGTTCAACAATCAGACAGAAGAAGCTGTAAATTTCTACCTCACTGTTTTTAATAATTCTAAAATCAAAACGACCACCCGCTACGGAAAAGAAGGGGCAAAAGCTTCGGGAATGCCGGAAAATTCGGTTATGACTGTGGATTTCCAGATTGAAGGACAGGATTTTGTGGTCCTGAACGGCGGCCCCGTTTTTCAAATCAATCCAACCATCTCCTTTTTTGTGAATTGCGAAACCATTCAGGAAATCGAACGGCTTTGGGGAAAACTATCGGAAGGTGGAACGGTAATGATGGAATTTGACAGCTACCCATTCGCCGAAAAATACGGCTGGATTCAGGATAAATTTGGAGTTTCGTGGCAGTTGATTTTACCTGAACGCGAACAAAAAATTGTGCCCTGTTTCATGTTTACCGGAGATCAGCACAAAAAAGCCGAAGAGGCGATTAATTTCTACACTTCAATATACAACGACTCCAAAATTATTCAGTTGGAGCGATATGGAAAGGAGGTCGGTCCGGAAGGCGCCATTGTTCATT
>JAUYEQ010000188.1 GCA_030691295.1 Bacteroidota bacterium | reverse complement strand
CGTCCTTCGTAATCGTCGCGGTGGGCAAACTCATATCCGGCAGAAACGGTGCGGATTCCAAGCTCATTGAATAAATCCTGATAGTGGTGAGCACGGGAACCTCCAACGAACATCATGGCCAGCTTGCCTTCTACTTTTGGTTTGATGGATGCTTTCACTGCATTCACTTTTGCCAGTTCGCGTTCGCAAATTTCTTCCACTTTGGCTTTCAGCCCGGCATCGCCAAAATAATCGGCCACTTTCCGGAGTGATTTGGCGGTTGATTCGGCGCCAACAAAATTTACCTTGATCCATGGAATGCCGTATTTTTCTTCCATCATCTCGGCAATGTAGTTGATGGAACGGTGACACATTACCATGTTCAGGTCGGCAGTGTGCGAATATTCCATACTTTTTATGGTTGAGTTTCCGGAGAAAGTTGACAACAAGGTGATTCCGGCTTCTTCGAACAAAGCTTCGAGCTCGAAAGCATCGCCACCAATGTTGTATTCGCCCAGCATATTTACCTGGAATTTACCAACACGCGGACGATCGTTGAGACCAACTACGTTTTTAAATACGCCGTTGTTGGCAATGTGGTGACCAGCCGACTGTGAAACTCCGCGATAACCTTCACAACTGAATCCGAAAATATTAATCCCCAATTCGGCTTTCATATCGCGGGATACCGAATGAACATCATCACCAATCAAACCTACCGGACAGGTTGAAAATATACCGATGGCTTTTGGTTTGAATATTTCGAATGCTTCGCGAACAGCTTCTTTTAGTTTTGCTTCACCTCCAAATACAATGTTGCTATCCTGCATGTCGGTTGAAAAGCAATACGTAATATAGTTGTCTTCTCCCTCGGCAGGCCGGGTTTGGTTACGGCGTGTCAGCCAGGCATAGAAACTACAGCCGATCGGTCCGTGAACCAGGTTGATGATGTCGCGTGTTGGCCCGAGTACTACCCCTTTACATCCGGCGTAAGTACAACCACGCTGAGTAATAATTCCGGGGATTGTGCGCACATTGGCCATCACTTCCTGTTCCGACGAAGGATCGTTTATCACCATCCCTTTCGCCCTTTTCTTCGCTATTTTTACTGGATATTTTTTCAGAATCTCTTCTCTCAGGTCGGAAGGATCTGGTAATCCGTTGGTATAATCTTTTCTCTTTGGCATGATTGTAAGTTTAATCCAGTGTTGTATCACCTGTTTCGCCGGTTCTTACCCGGACGGATTCGTGTAGAGGAATGACGAATATTTTACCGTCACCCGGTTCGGGAGTTTGGTTTGCTTCGATGATGGTTTCAATCGCCTTTTCGAGATTCTCATCGGTAACCACTATTGTCACTACGCGTTGCGGACGTAAACGCGGTTCCTTGTTCAGGTGTACCAACGCTTCAGGAAGATCCTTTTTTACACCTTCGAGTACTTTCGCGTCCCAAAGACCTTTGCCCCGACCGAACACTTTTCCGGTAGCAGTCATCGAAGGGAGACCGGCGTCAGACAAAGCGCGCTTGGTTTTGTTCATTTTGTCGATGCGGATAATTGCCATAATTAACTTCATACTTCTGAATTTTAATTTGTTACAATTCTTTGGTTCCTCGGCTGATGGTATAGGCTTCTTCAACCGGCGTGATGAAAATTTTTCCATCGCCAAAAGCTCCTTTGGGTTCGGTACGGGCAGCTTCCATGATGGTGGTAACTGCAAAATCCTTGTCTTCGTCTTTGATTACTATGAGCAGCATTTCTTTTGGAAGCTCATCGTAAGTCACATCGCCGATTTTGATACCACGCTGTTTACCACGACCCACTACGGGGATTTTTGTTACAGCCACATATCCGGCTTCGAACAATGCTTTCAATACTTTACTTGATTTGTCGGGACGTATTATTGCTCTGATCATTAACATACTTTGTTCTCCTATTTTTAAAATTAGTTTGCGATTCCGAAATCAATTAACAAAGTCTCAAGATCTTCCATTTCCAGCGGAGTAGGAATAACGAAATTGGTATTCTCGTTAATGGCCCTTGATAATGCCCGGTATTCGTTGGCCTGATCATGAGCTGGTTCATATTCGATTACCGTCTTGCGGTTGATTTCAGCTCGTTGAACCACATTTTCGCGGGGTACGAAATGAATCATTTTGGTTCCCAACTGACGGGCAAGTTCTTCTATCATTTCACGCTCATTGTCAACGTTGCGTGAGTTGCAAATTAGTCCGCCCAATCGAACAACTCCGGCCTGGGCGTACTTCGTAATCCCTTTGCAAATGTTGTTGGCCGCGTACATCGCCATCATTTCTCCTGAAACCACGATGTAAATTTCTTCGGCTTTACCTTCACGCATTGGCATCGCGAAACCTCCGCAAACCACGTCGCCCAATACATCATAAAAGGTGTAGTCGATTTTGTACTTATCGTCCCAGGCGCCCAACTGCTCCAACAGGTTGATGGATGTGATGATACCGCGACCGGCACAACCTACTCCCGGTTCAGGGCCACCCGATTCAACACAGCGGGTTTTGCCAAATCCAGGTTTCACAACATCTTCCAAATCGATGTCTTCACCTTCTTCGCGCAAAGTATCCAGCACTGTTTTTTGAGCCAATCCACCCAGCAGCAAACGGGTAGAGTCAGCTTTCGGGTCACAACCCACTACCATAACATTAAATCCTGCTTCGGCCAATCCGGCAACCGTGTTTTGTGTGGTGGTGGATTTACCGATTCCACCTTTACCATAAATTGCGATTTTTCTCATTTTCGTATTTTTAAGGGTTAAACTTTTTCTGTTTGACCGAAGCATTACGACAATGATGCCAAGGGAAGTTCGGAGTTCGAAGTTCGGAGTTCGGAGTTGTGCGTTAAATTCTTATTATCTGCAATTTAGAAGGACTGATATTTTTATTTGGAGTTTTTGGCACACGAAAAATTCCTACTTTTTGGTAGGAATCACGAAGGAGGCGTACAAAACGTGTTGCACGGCACAAAACCAATGATAGTAGGGTGTTACGGGGTGTTAATATTGGCTTAACCTACGTTTTGGTAGGAAGGGGAAATAGGAAGGAGGAAAGGGGACAATTGGAGCAAGTGAGATATATAATAGCTTGATGCAGGGCAGGTAGCATACTGTTAACTGCCATTCGGTTTGTTAAATATAATTGCTCCACAAATGCTGATATTTTGGGTTTTTGAAAAAGTTGAGTTGAATCAATTTTTGTTTAGCTAATCTTTTTGTTTCTTCATTAAAAAGTGAGGCATATTCCTTTCTAATTATTGATTCTTCAAAACATAAATCAAGCCGACCGGCTGCTTCGAGCTTTACTAAACCCGATTGAATATATTGTCCAGCCTCAGCGGTTGTTAATTTTGTAGCAGCGATTACTGGTGTATGTTTCTTTATCATTGAATAAGCAATATTAATATCAATTCCAATCCTAAGCTTTTCTGCTTCAATAATTCTTCTCTCAATTTCTTTGTTATAATCTTGCTCAAGATTAAAAATCTCAACATTCTCTACCGCACTTAATTCATTTAACTTCTGCAATATAGGAACTGCACTTTGAGGTAAACTATTTTTAAATAAATTATCAAATTCAGAATTAAATTCATTAACAATTTTTTCATCCTCTATGTAGATTATATTTTCTCTATTATACCTTCTGGCTTTTATAGTCCAATTATAAGAGCCTGTAATTATCTTTGAATTATCAATAATGCAAAACTTATGGTGCATAATATATGGATGTTTCAACACATTTGAAAACCTTATATTGTCGCCAAGTAAAGTATATGAGCCAAGCATTTTATTTATTTCGTCATTGAATAAAATGATTGATACATCAATGCGATCCTGAACTTTTTTATGATGTAATAATTTCAATAATTCAGGATCAGTAAACCAAGCCAGAGCTGCTCTAATAGAAAATTTTGATTTTTCAACTTCACTGTAAATGAAAGGAAATATGTCCCGGTTTTTTCGAAATTGCAAGTTCATTTTATGGTGTAGATTTTATCGTGAATACTGTTTTTCTGTCCGCCAAAAACCTGTTTGAGTAAATTACTCCCAAATGTAAACAAATCCGATGTTCACTTCGGTTAAATTTTTCAAAAGATTTTGTTGCAGGGTGCTTTAATCCTGCCAGGTTTTGAAAACCGGTCAGGATTGGGTTGGAAAAAATCATGGAGATGAGCGTTTATTGTCCGTTCTGTTTTTTTACGCTGTCAGGTCTTCCAGACGCTGACAGGTCCATGCATTATCGTTAAACCTGTCAGCGTCCGAAGGTCCTGACAGCGTTGGAGAATGAACAAAAAATTATGAAATTAAAATTTTTTATGCCCAACCTGACCGGATTGGGAACCGAAACGACGGAAACTGTTAGGATGAGTGGGTGCGGAGATTTTTAATCTCCGAAATAATTAAAACGCGATTGAAAATCGCGGCACCCAATGATCTTCAGAAATTCTTCTCCCAGAAGTGCATCCTTGGTTCACATTCCGAAAATCCCATTTTTTGATAGAGTGATTTTGCGGCATGATTGTCTTCGCGAACTTCGAGATTTACGCGGCAATAGCCGTTTTGGGAAGCATAATTGAGGATTCCCTTCATCAGGAAATGACCGGCGCCAATGGTACGGAATTCAGGAGCAACAATAAAATCGTGAATATTAAGGATCGGTTTTGCCTTGAACGTGGAGAAGTTTTGATTGCAGTTGGCTATGCCTGCAAATTGATCACCTGAAAGCACAAAAAATCCGAGATAACCAGCGTAGCTTTTCAATCCGGCAATAATTTGGGGTGCCAGACTTTCTTCCATCGGGGCATTGTTCCCCATCGGGTCGTTCATGTAATCGTTCAGGAGTTTGATTAATTGCGCACAATGCAATTCGTTGTGAAGGTCAACTTGTAGGATAGAGAGTTCCATGGGAAAATGGTTTTTAATTTTAGTAGTCAATTGTCTTTTCTTCAACCCTTCTAAGGATAGCTGTAAAGATAGACCTTTTATGGGCTAAAGCCCATCTCTTTTGTGCATTCATATCCGTTGGCTGAAGCCAACGGCAAAGGCTGTATGTTTGTAATGTGCAAATGTGCATAAGCCTCCTAATTTTTGTAAATTTAGTTTTTGCAAAACATTAACTTAAAAAGGAAGCTTATGCAAACCGAAGGTAAAACAATTAGTTTTAAAGGGCAAAATA
>JAUYEQ010000077.1 GCA_030691295.1 Bacteroidota bacterium | reverse complement strand
GTCGGGCCAGTGAGGGAATCCTGACTTTGTGGTCAGTATGCCATCAATAAATTTCCTGAAAGTTTCATCTGTTGGGGCAATGAAACCGTTGTGTCGTATCAGGGTTTGATTAATAATATCGAAACGTTCCTTGTGAAGATCAAATGCCAGTGCAGCGTAATTTAAGTCCCATAATGTATCGAAAACCGCCCCAAGCCTTGCCGCTGGTTGATTATAAGTTGCAGTTAAGTTTGGCTCAAATTTCGGATAATACCAAGTAAACCATTTCCAGGAAGAGTTTATAGGATTCACCAACCATCTCTTTTTTATCAAGTATTTCCTTTGCGTTTAGCATTGGGGTCACAACCCTATCTATAACATGTACAAATCCATTTTCGGCAAAAATATCAGCCTTGAGTATTTTGGCTCCTGCATAAAAAACATTTCCCGGTTCATAAACTCTGTCAAAATAAAACTTGTAATCTTCAGAAGTAATACCATTTTTGGTCAAATACGCATCGTAAAAAATAGGTACATATTTTCTTGATTGAACAAATACCATTTTGTAATTTCCTGATATAGTTGAATCTACCACGATCACTTCTTTCTTGTTCGCCCTTTTGATCCAATACTTTTCGTCTGAATTTTTCAGGATTGTCTCGCGCTTGTATGCGTATGGATTCGAATTTGCATCATCTGGCGCTTTCCATCCATTTACACCCAGGCTTTTCAATTGCTCAAGCGACCACGGATTCTGAATAATATGGAATTTGGTGATTTTTTTAAGCTCATCCAATGGGATATCTGAAATACTGGCATAGCTGTTTTCCGACAGATACAGTTTCATGGCTTCATCTGTTGGCGCAAAAACGCTCCAACTTCCCGAAACATCAATAATGGTGTCCAAACCGGTAAGTCGCAAACACTCGGTAAACATGGTAAGATTCTCCTGAACCGACACCGTAGTAAACAATTTTCCGGGAAGCCAGTCGGGTCTTTGAAATTTCTCGTGTTCAGGCAGCTCATCACAACCAACGATCAGGCAGAAAAGAATGCCCAGAAGAAGCAAATAGGTCTTATGATTTCTCATTATGAAGATACAATTCCAAAATATTTTACCTAAAAAGAATAAAACTAAGCATAAACCGGAAACTTTGTGTATTCCTACTGAGTTTGAGTGAAAATTGCTAGTTTAGGGTGATTTTTATAAGAGAATTTCACATTTAGCCATCTTATTAATCTTTTCGAAAATTGATAATTAATTAAAAGTACAATCATCATGAAATACACACTCTTAATTTTCGTCTTGTTTTCCAGCATATTAGGCATGGCACAGGGGCAGGCCAAAAGCCCGTCTGAAAATGTGGTGATAACGTCCAAAAAGGGAAAAGTCCAGTTACAAACAAATGAAAATGGGGAGTTACATCTAAATGTTTCCCCGAAGGATGTTCGTAGATTTAAATCCAAAGGTTTGGTTCGCTATAGTGATTTTGGCGCCAATGGCGACGGCAAAACCGATGATATAGACGCCATCGCTGCGGCCCATGCGTTTGCCAATCAGCACAGCCTTTCTGTAAAAGCCGACGATGGAGCTACCTATTACATCAGTGGAAAGAACCGCACTGCTGTCATCCGTACCGACACCGATTTTGGTAAGGCGGCGTTTATCATCGACGATACCAACGTCCAAAACCGCAATGCACATGTATTCCTGGTTAGTTCAGGATTACAATCATTCAAACTTGAAGGGGTTTCAGCTCTTAAAAGAAATCAGGAGAAAATTGGCGTCACCTTGCCCGGAACCTGCATTGTAACTGTCACCAATTCCAACGTAAAACGCTATATCCGGTTTGGACCGAATCAAAACAATGGATCATCGCAGACGGATATTTTTATCGTTGACAAAAACGGCAAGGTCGATATGGACGCTCCGATCATCTGGGACTTTGACCAAATCACGGATATCACCGCCCTTCCCATTGACGAAACGACACTGACCATCACAGGAGGACGTTTCACTACTATTGCCAACAGTGCCGAATCGAAGTACACCTACTACAGCCGGGGTATCGCAATCAGGCGGTCTAATGTTCTGGTTGATGGGCTGGAACACCGTGTCACCGGCGAAGGAGACCATGGCGCGCCTTATGGTGGATTCATCACTGTCGGCGACTGCTCCCACGTGACAGTTCAGAACACCACCCTGACCGGACACAAAACCTACTCAACCATTGGTGCGGCTGGAGTTTCGGTCACCATGGGTACCTATGACATCTCTCTCAACAGGGCGCTCAATGTCTCATTCGTGAACTGCCGCCAGACGAACGACATCGACGACAGCAGGTATTGGGGAATCATGGGGTCCAACTTCTGCAAGAATCTTGTTCTGGACAATTGCATCTTTTCCCGGTTCGATGCTCACATGGGAGTTGCCAATGCCACCATCCGCAACTCAACGCTGGGACACATGGGAATCAATGCCATTGGCAGCGGGACCTTTACCGTGGAAAATTCAACCATCCGCGGAAGGACCCTCATCAATCTGCGATCTGATTACGGCAGTACGTGGCAGGGAGAATTCATCATCCGTAACTGTGTTTTCGTGCCCGCGAGCGGTAAATCAATTAGCGCCAGCCTGATCGGCGGATCATATTCGGGGCAGCACAATTTTGGCTACACGTGTTATATGCCAGAACGAATTGTTATAGAAAACCTCAAAATCGATGACGCTAACTATCCGGAGGGCTACCAGGGGCCTGCCATTTTTGGCAATTTCAATCCAAAGATGACCGACGATACCTACGTAGAGAAGTTTCCCTATGTCAAAACCAGGGAGGTCATTCTCCGGAAGGTGACCACCACCAGCGGCAAGACTTTGAGAATTAGCGACAACCCATTCATGTTCAAGGATGTGAAGGTAATCAACGAATAACGGGTGCTTGATCCAATTTAGCTCCTGGTTATTCGATGATTCCTTTTTATGATTACCGATTAATCATTTTAGCGCTACCACCGGAATGCCGGTCGCCTTGAACCCCAATTTTTGAAGAAGCGCTGTTATTCACTTTGCCTTTGAATGGCTCAAGGGCTTTGCCCACCGTTTCTTCGTTAATATAGGGACCATAAACTTCAGCAGTATCAAAAAAAATAACTCCACTTTCTACAGCCGACCGAATCAGGGCAATCATTTCTTTTTCATCTGAAATTGTTCCGTAGTCAAAACTCTTTCCCATGAAGCCGAGTCCGATGGCTGAAACTTCCAGCCCGCTGTTTCCTAATGTGCGTTTTTGAATTTTTGGTTCTATGATTTTATCTTAATTGCTGTTTTGTTATCGAACGCCTAATGGACTTACATCTGTCCAATCGAAATTTGAAGTTCTTTTTGCAATCAGCCACTTGCCTTTTTCAAGAACATATTCATCGTTGTAATGAATACCAAAAGTGGTTTTCACATTATCATTGCTAATCAGGGTGGTCAAACAATATAAAGTTCCGCTGGCTTTGTTTCCATTAATAACAATAGAATGTTGTCCGTTAAAATGGTAAACTGTTTTAAAAAGGTTTAAAAAATTCCCAAAAGTTTCACCAATCTGTTTCCGTCCCTCTAATTTCGTCGATAATACTCCATTCGAATAGGTTTCAACCAGCGCATTTTCAGTAAAAAGGAAGGTTTGCGATTGCGCATCTTTCTGGTCAGCCAGAATCGAAAAAGTATCCACCAAATCTTTCAAGGCAGCTTTGTTTTCCAGTTCCAGAATTCGTTCTTTAATGCTTTTATTTTTTGCAGTTTGTGCAATAAGCGAAAAAGTGATTAAAAGTGCAAAGAATGAAAATACCAGTTTTTTCATGATTATTTGTTTTAAAATTGATGGGTTAGTTAAGATATCAGATATTCAACCAATACGTAATTTTCAGGTTAATAGAGCGAAATTTTGGGCCAAAATCTTTGGTGAAATAGTTATCGTTGTAAACCAAATATAAATCAGACAGCGGAGCAAAACGCCATTGCAGTTTAGAGTTTATGCCCAGGTTGTCGCGCTGGTTGCTGTATTGCACCAGGGTTGACCAGAAAAGCGATTTGCTAAATGTGACATCCACTTTAGGGGTAACCAGCCAGAAATTAGCATCAGAATGTGGCTCGGGCAATCGGATAGCATCGTACCTGGTATTCAGGCTAAACGCTACCCAAGGCTGAATCCTGAAATTGGCAGTTCCACCTAAACTGAAATTATTTCCATTGAAAAACTCGCCTCCGCTTGATTGTGCCGTGAGCGAAAATTTCTTGCCTGGATTCGACTGGTAATTCAAGGTATAAAAATTATAGATATAATCGCTATTTCCTGAAATTGGGACACCTCCTGAACGGGTTGGATCAAAATCACGCGTGAGGTAAACATACTGGTTGTTTAAAACGAAACGCAGCGTTGACTGGTTTTTGAAATTCACATCGTAATAAAGTTGG
>JAUYEQ010000183.1 GCA_030691295.1 Bacteroidota bacterium | reverse complement strand
TTTTCAATTCTTTCCTGGATATTTTCCAAATCAGATTTGACAAATGAATCGCCGGTAATGCTCTCGAAAAGTTCAATATACCTTTCTGATACTGATTGTACAAATGATTCGCTCATTTCAGGAACAACCTGACCTTCCTTGCCCTGAAATCCGTTCTCGATCAGCCATTGACGCACGAATTCTTTTGAAAGTTGCTTTTGATTTTCACCTTTGGCAAGGCGATCTTCGTAACCTTCAGCATAAAAGTAACGCGACGAATCAGGAGTATGAATTTCGTCGATCAAATAAATCTTTCCATCTTTTTTCCCAAACTCATATTTGGTATCTACCAGGATTAAACCTTTTTCGGCAGCAATTACGGTACCTCGCCGAAATACTTCACGGGTATAATTTTCAAGCATTTCGTAATCTTCTTTACTCACAATGGCCTGATCAATAATTTCTTCTCTCGTAATGTCTTCATCATGGCCTTCGTATGCCTTGGTAGTTGGAGTTAAAATTGGCTCCGGAAATTTCTGGTTTTCAACCATTCCTTCAGGCATCTGAACCCCACATAAGACTCTTTTTCCACTCCGGTATTCGCGCCAGGCGTGCCCGGTTAAATAACCACGGATTACCATTTCCACTTTGAATGGTTCGCAATGATGGCCAACGGTTACATTTGGATCAGGAGTTGCGACTTTCCAGTTAGGAACAATGTCGCTGGTGGCATCCAGAAATTTTGCGGCTATCTGGTTTAATACCTGTCCCTTATAAGGGATTCCTTCCGGTAGAACAACATCGAAGGCTGAAATACGGTCGGTAACTACCATCACGAGATATTCGTCGTTGATGTTGTAAACATCCCTCACTTTTCCGTGATAAACGTTTTTCTGTCCAGCAAAATTAAAATCGGTACGTGTTAATGCTTTGCTCATTTTATTTATTATTAAAGTTGTTTTATCTCATCCGCTAGTGAGTGAAAATTATTTATTTTCAGATAGTTAATCCATTTAGTTAAGGTAACAATCTGAGAGGCATTACGATTTTTTAATTCTTTAAATAGGTTTATTAGCTGAGGGTCTTTTTTGCTTGTTTGTTTCTTCGTTTTTTGTTTTAATTTTTCTAAATCATTTTCTAATCCATATTCAGTTAAATCAATATCAACTTCAGAGCAAGATTCTAAAATAAACCGTTCAATTGCCGGAGAAATCTGAATAATGTAATGATGCTTGTCCGGATGTTTATACAGGAATAGATTTTTTTTATTTGCGACTGGATTAAATTCGTCTAAATACTTAATTGTCTGCTTATCTTTATCAATGATCCCCAAAGCAAAATCATCTTTTAAATCATTTTGCATCTTGTTTGCTACTTTATTGCATCCCATTTGATGGTTGTAGCCTCGCTGATTATCCGGAGGAACAATTGTTTCAATAAATGCAGTATCCGCATAACATTCCGGAATCACCAGATAATCAAGTTTCATTTCAGGAAAGTTTCGTAATTCGTAAACAAATCGATTCCGTAACGTTGAATATCTTCCATGTCTTCATTTGAAAGCTTATTGGCGACCGTTTCCCCGTCTTTATAGTCAACCATGAATATTGACAATTCATCTATTGCATTCTCCAGGAAGTAATCTAAAATATAAGGACTATGGGTTGAAATTATAAATTGATTTGATTTAGCTTCAATGATTTCCCTTGTTATATGTATGATATATGGCGGAAAAGCATGGGCTTCAGGTTCTTCAAAAATTAACACTGAGTTTTGATTGGAAGCAATGGCTGTTTTATAAAAAATGACCCGCTGGAGGGTATCAGCGATAGAAGAATAAGGA
>JAUYEQ010000180.1 GCA_030691295.1 Bacteroidota bacterium | reverse complement strand
GGCCCGTTACCGTTTTTGTCAACTGTAATCTCCGCTCCGGGAATGTCGGAAACTTCTTTCCTGATCATTTCCATGTATTCGGTAGTAGAAATGCCGGTGGTACGGTATTGATGTTCCACAAAATTGACAGATACTTTGCCTTTATTGAACGGACTTCCGGAAGAAGCAAAACCTTCTTCTTCAGCGCCAATGGTCACGTTTGAAATGACGGATTCGACATCAGGATTGTTTTTGCCAATTGTTTTATAAACCCGTTCTTCAGCCAGTTTTGTAACATTGTCAGTCACATCCTGATGGGTTCCAACAGGCATTTTCACATAAACATAGATGTTGTTCGGATCGTTGTTCGGGAAAAACAAAACCGTTGGTTTCACAATTCCTGTAATGAATATTGTTGCAATAAAAAGCACAGCCATTCCTATCAGAACCCATACCGGACGTGCACCTTTTAAAACAAACCGAAGTTGTTTTTCATAAATGCGCATAAAGTAAGGCCATATTTTATCCTGAAAAGCAGTGATCATTCTCTTGATGACAAAATGGAAAAGAAGGATCAGCAAAATTGTTATTGTCAGGAAATTGGCAATTGCAAATGAATTGGCAGCCTGCCCAAAGAAATGCGATAGGTAAAAGATTGCTGCCAAAACGGCCATAATATAAAGTGCAATCTTGACCTTTCTCCAGCCAGTGCCTTTCTGAAATTCCTGATCGTACTCGTGTTTCATAAACGCAACTGCAAAAACAGGGTTGAACACATAAGCTACAAAGAGGGATGCAAATAGTGTAATTATAAGTGTAACTGGTAAATAGTGCATAAACTGCCCTACAATTCCGGGCCAGAAAACCAGCGGAAAGAACGGAGCAAGTGTGGTTAAAGTTCCTGATAAAATAGGAATAAAAACCTCGCCTGCCGCCTTTTTCGCAGCTACTTTTATATCTGGATTAAATTTGTGTAACCGGTGTGTATTTTCAATTACCACAATGGCATCGTCAACAACAATTCCGAGTGCAAAAATAAAGGCGAACATCACGATCATGTTCATGGTATATCCCAAACCGGGGATAATCAGGTAGGCAACAAATATGGAAAGTGGTACTGAAAGTGCGACAAAGAAAGCGTTGGTAAAACCCATAAAAAACATCAGCACAATGGTCACCAGAATGAACCCGATGATGATGGTATTGTTCAGTTCTTCCAGCGTATTGCGCGTGAACCGGCTTTGGTCGCCGGTAATGGTCACCTCCATATCCTTTGGATATTCGCGGCCTTTCAGCTCCTCAACGATCTCAACAATCTGATCGGAAGCATCCAAAAGGTTGGCTCCGCTCTTTTTTATCACGTTCAGGGTAATTACATTTTTCCCATCGAGGCGCGCGTAACTTTCCTGTTCCTCAAAACTGTCGTTCACTTCAGCAATGTCGGTAAGTTTTACAAACGCGCCGCTTGATGAATGAACCACAATGTTTTTCAATGTTTCAACATCTTTGAACTGACCTTTTATACGCACCGTGTTGCGTGTTCCGTTGGTGGTTAATGTACCTGCCGAAATGGTCAGGTTTTCGCCCGAAACAGCTCTTTCAATGTCGCTGAAGGTAACTTTTGCCGACTGCATCTTGAAAATATCGGCATTGATTTGTATCTCACGGTCCAGTGCTCCAACAATATCAACACGGGTAACTTCTTTTACCGCTTCAATCCGATCCTGGGCAATTTCAGCATACCGCTTCAATTTATCGAGTGTATAATTTCCGGAGATATTGAGGTACATTACCGGAAATTCGGCAAGGTCGATATCCATGATCTGAGGATCGGAAGGCAAATCGGTCGGAAGGTCGCTTTTCGATTTGTCAACAGCATCGCGAACGCGCTGTTTGGCAGTTTCGATTGCCAGTTCGGGATCAAATTCGACGATGATGGATGAAAAGTCCTGCACCGAATTACTGGTCATTCTCTTCACGTCCGAAATCGATTTCAATTGTTTCTCAATCGGACGGGTAACGAGGTTCTCAATATCTTCAGGAGATGTTCCCGGATAAGGCGTACTTACAACGATGTATGGAATTACAACCTGAGGAAACTGTTCCTTTGGGATAAAATAGTAATTCATCAAACCGAGTATGGTTATCAGGATAGCAAGAACATAAACACTGCTCTTGTTATCAATCGCCCAACTCGTTGCAAAAAATTCTTTATACTTATTTTCTTTTGACATAACTGGTCATTTTTGCTAAATTAGAAAATCACTTTTTCGCCCCCGTTCAGGTTCTGAAATCCTGAGGTAATAATGTTTTCGCCTGCTGTAATTCCTTCCAGAACTTCAATTGTTCCATCGTA
This sequence comes from Bacteroidota bacterium, assembly GCA_030691295.1. Taxonomy (GTDB): domain Bacteria; phylum Bacteroidota; class Bacteroidia; order Bacteroidales; family Prolixibacteraceae; genus Aquipluma. The sequence continues at coordinate 890 of JAUYEQ010000180.1, read as the reverse complement.
ATCCATCCCGGTTTTAATCATTCTTCGTTCGGCCATCCATTCGTTTCCGTTTTGTTTGGCAACGTAAATAAATTTGCCGTCCTGATTTGTTTGCACATAATTTACCGGCAGGCAGATCGCTTTTTCATTGGTGTAATCCTTGATTTTAATATAGGCGATCATATTGGCACGCAGTTCAACATCCCTGGAAGAAACTTTACATTCAACAGTGAAAGTACGATTGGTTGGATCGATAAACCGGCTGGTGAAATTCAGTTTCGATTCGATTTCTTTGCCCAGATCAGGAAAACTAACCAGTACAGTATTTCCGCTTCTGATTCGGGTAGCATACGACTCAGACACTTCGGCGGTGATTTTTGCAACGCTCATGTTAATAACCCGGATGGTAGAAGTTGGCATTCCGGGAGAAGCCATTTCACCCACCCGAAGCGGAACGCTCTCTACAGTTCCTGAAATTGGCGAAATGATTTTAGCCAGTTTAAGCTGTTCCTTAATGGTGTTGGCGCGCTGTTCCATCGATTCCTTATTTGCTTTGGCCTGCAAATACTGCAATTCGCTGCCAATTTTTTTATCCCAGAGAGCACTCTGTTTTTCGAAGACACTGTTGGCCAAAACGAGTTGTGTATTGATTTCTTCGAGCGATTGTTTTACAACCTGCGCATCGAGTTCGGCAAGTACCTGTCCTTTTTTTACCTGTGTTCCTTCTTTCACATAAACGGCAGTAACAATACCGGCCATTTGAGGGCTGACCGCAATGTTCTGATCTCCGTCAACTGTTCCCTGAACTTTAATGTAGTGGTTAAATACACATTCTTCAATTGGCGCAACCAATACTGAAACTGATTTGGTTTCTGCGATTGTGCCTTCAGGATTGATCTCGGCTTCGAGTT
>JAUYEQ010000179.1 GCA_030691295.1 Bacteroidota bacterium | reverse complement strand
TTTTGGTGATGCGATAGTTACCTTCAGGAGTGGCATTGTCTCCGGCTCGTTCTTTGTGTGCCATCCAATTTGGACCAAATTCAGCATCGTAAGTGCGTATTACTTTACCGGATTGGTAAACATACAGTAAGTGGGCAACTTTATCAACCAGAATCACTTTATTCCCTCCACGCGAAGCAGCAATGGCATCATTTGCCATATTTTTCCACTTCGAATGGTCGTCGAAATAGTCACGCAGCATTTTTCCGGCAGAAACATTGGCATGATTGACATATATCTCAGCTTTCTTGAATAAAACTTCTGCATCTTTCAACTTGCCACTTTCATGGGCAATTTTTGATTCGCTTAAAAACATTTTCGATTTATTATGCGCATCAAAAACTGATTTCGGTAATGGCAGGTCTTTAAAAAGCTTGTTGTATAGTTCTATTTTTTTTGCCAGGCTAACAAATGCCGCCTGAACATCCTTACTTAAATTAGCCGACTTTTTTATTGATTCTTCCCTTGCTTCTTCTGCTTTCTTTTTTGAACTTTTTGCGAAGAAAATAATCCGGTCATAGTTGCGGAATAAAATAAACCTGGAGTTCTGCCTCGACCAGTTTATCATTGCCGAGTCATACATCTGAACAGACTCTTTATAAACTTTTTCAGAATAGATATTTGCCTCAGCTTCTTTTGCAATGGTCAAAGCTTCACGGGCAAGCTTCAAATCCTCAGTTGGCAGTTCTTTTTGCGATACAATAATGACAGAAATGCTGATTGCAATTGTTACAACTGAGAATAAAATAATTATCAGCCACTTAATTTTCTTCTTCTTTCTTAAAACCATCTTATCCATATTAAAAAAATACCCGGAAGTTTCCCCCCGGGTATTGTAAACGATCAACTCCTAGGAGTTATTACTATTTTCCACCTTTTGCTGCAATAGCGGCTTCCAATTCAGCTTTGATAGAAGTAGCTTTTTCTTTTGCAGCTTTGATTTTGTCGTTAGAACCAATCAAATCACCATTAGCCAAAAGAGCCTCAACTTCAGTAACAGTTGTTTCAGCTACAGAAAGGTCGCTGGTAATAGCTTCCAAAGCGGCTTTGCCTTCTTTACCTCTTGGAGCTTTTGCGATCAAAGCTTTGTTTTCTTCAACCAATGCTTTAACTTCAACGATCATAGCTTCAACTTCAGCTTGCAATTCAATTTTGCGGGCTTCTGCTTTAGATTTAGTGTCAACAGCCATTTGGTTAACAACAGCTAATTGTTCTTTAGCTTTTGAATAATTAGGGAACCATTTTGCTTTGGCAACTTCAACGTTTTCGTTAGCTGATTTCATTGAATCAACTAATGCTGAATAAGCTTCCGGTACATACAAATCAGCACCTGAATCTTTAACATCCTGAACAGCAGCTTGTGCTGCGTCAATTTCAGTTTGAGGAACTTTAGCACAACTGCTAAATAATACTGCGACACCCATTGCTGCAATAGCAATAATTAATTTACTTTTCATACTCAATTTTAAATTTTGGTTTTCTCAAAAATTATTAACTTACAATATAACTTAAAACTTCTATTAATTTCTATTTTTACGACGGATTTCAAAAGGAATTTCAGTCAAATTTACCATTGTGACGAAGGTTTTTGTAGAAGTAACACATCAAGTAATTATTTTTTCAATTTTTTTTTCGACTTTTCTCAATTTCAATACTATTTAATGGCATTAAAATCAAAATATCAACATAAGACCGATGAAGAAATTGTTCATTTAATATTGAATACCGGTAACCATGAGCTGTTTGAAGTGCTTTATTCCCGCTATTTTAATAAAGTAAAAGACAAATGTTACAGTTTTCTGAAAGATGCCAAACAGGCTGAAGAATTTGCAAATGACATATTGACAAAATCCTATGAAAAAATACCGGGATTTAAAGGAAACTCTTCTTTTTCTTCCTGGTTATATTCGATTACTTATAATTACTGTATCGATTATTTAAGGGTTAAGAAAAAACTTCACTATCCGGACTGGAATAGTAGTAATGAGATCCCGGAAATTATTGATGAATCGGAAACCGATTTCGAAGAAGCAAATTATGAAAATCTGCTAACGATTCTTGAATTAATCCATCCAGAAGAAAAAGTACTGCTATTAATGAAGTATCAGGACAATTTACCAATCAAGCATATTGCGAAAACCCTGCGCATCAGCGATGATGCCGTAAAGATGAGACTCAAAAGAGCTCGTACGCGGGTTATTTATATGTATCAGCAAAAATTCAATTCGAATAATTAATTAACTGATTAAGGCGTTACTATTTATATAGTCTTACGTCTATAATGAGAAACGTTTGATGTCTGGCATCAACTGATCAAACCATAATTGTCCGAAAACCAAACTGACTTTAACCATCAATAATTAAAGACCAATGAAAAACATACTAAGTAAAATATTTCACTTCCCAAGTGTTACGATACCTCAGAAAGTACAAAGTTCCTTTTCGCAAAAATTTGGTGAATCATTGAATATAGAATGGCTTAAAACCGATGATTTTTATGAAGCTATTTTTTATCTTGAAGATATTGAACACATTTCCCGTTTTGATTCTTCAGGAGAACTTATTAACCTGAAAAAGAACCTGCCAATACAATCTGCACCTCAGCACATAAAAGATAAAGCCGCAGCCCACGGGGAATTGATGAACGTAATTGAAATAAGTGAAGGGGAAGTTGTTGGCTATGAGTTGATAGTACGCGATGACGGACTTATTCGTTTCTCATTACTTCTAAACCAAAAGGGCGGACTACTTCATAAAAGCAAACTTTAAGGAAAAAATCGTCTGTTGGGTATTGCACAAGTAAAAATTTAAATACTATATTTGCAACCTCAAAACGAAAAATGGTGGTTGTAGCTCAGCTGGTTAGAGCACTGGATTGTGGTTCCAGGGGTCGTGGGTTCAAATCCCATCATCCACCCCACTAAGTAAATGAAACAAAGGGTAATTATCTATAATAAAGATGGTTGCCCTTTTTGTTTTTCTGCCTTTTTTCCCAATTCAACAGTTTCGTTAAGGTTCAAATCACATTCAAACCCCTCTTTTTTTGCTTGCACAAGCATTCGAAAAATCCGGATTTTGGTTACTTAACTGGTAAATTTCATACTTTTGAAAAATCAAATGGTTTTACTAGATTTTTCAGAAAAAACAATTTAATATGAAAGCAGCAGTATTAACTGAGTACAACAAAGTTGAATGGTTGGATGTGGAAAAACCTTCATGCAAACCGGGCGAAGTATTGATTCAGGTTACTTATGGTTGTATCTGCGGAAGCGATCAGCATATACACAAGGGCGAATTCCATCCGCGAACCAAAACTCCGATGATCATGGGTCATGAATTTGGCGGACTGGTTGCTGAAGTGGGCGAGGGGGTTGAAGGATGGGACGTAGGCGACAAAGTGGCTCCCGATCCGATCATCTGGTGCGGAACTTGTCCCGCATGTTTGAGAGGTCATTTCCCAGCGTGTACCAGTTTAAAACTCATCGGTATTGACTCCGATGGCGGATTCGCTCAATTTATATCACTTCCGCCTTCCATGTTGTATAAAGTTCCGGCAAATATACCTGATGAACATGTTGCGCTGATTGAAGTTTTGAGCATTGGCTGTCACGCTAAAAACCGCGCCAATGTTCAGAAAGGCGATACAGTGGTAATTTGGGGATCCGGGAAAATTGGACTTTGCATCCTCGAAGCAGTGCGCACAGTGACCGAAAATACTGTTTTTATGGTCGATATTCTGGAACCCAGATTGGCTATTGGCTCAAAATATTACGAAAATGTAATACCAATAAATGCGTTAAAGGAAAATCCGGTGGAGCGAATCAAAGCAGAAACCGCTGGAAAAGGGGTGGATATTGCTTTTGAAGCTGTTGGACATGCCCACGAAATAGAAGGTTTGGTGAATCCGGTCCGTGGTTGTATTCAAAGTGTTTGTGGCGGCGGAACGGTTTGTGTACTTGGTTTGGGCAACGAACCTGCACCGGTTGTATTCAGGGAATTGATTTGGAAAGAAGCAAAAATTGTGTCATCAAGGGTTAGTCATGGCGAATTTGCTGAGGCCATTGAGCACCTCAAATATGGTCGCCTCAAACCTGAAGCGTTGATTTCGCAGGTACTCCACGGTTCACAAACCCAGAGGGGGTTCGAAATTCTGGATGAAAATCCCGCAGAAAACATCAAGATATTACTCGATTTCAAGTAGTTCCACAATTATAAACTTAAAACTAATCTAAAATGAAAAATCAAGCAACTACCTTATTTTTTGGACTGGTTCTGTTTTTAGTAGCATCATGCAATGCTCCTGAAAAAAAAGATCCGTTAAGCCTTTTTGGTGAAATCGATCGTTCCGCAAATCCGAACACACTGGCTGATTCGGAAAAGAGCAAAGGGTGGAATCTCCTTTTTGACGGTGAAAACACTACCGGATGGCATGGTTACAATATGCAGGGAATCCCCGATTGCTGGATCATTGAAGATGCCGCTTTTACAATGACCACGGAAGGCGGTGGCGAAAGCCAGGACATTATTACCGACAAGACCTACAAAAATTTTGCTTTCAGTGTCGAATTTAAATTAACACCCGGCGCCAACAGTGGAATAATTTTTCAGGTAGCCGAAGATCCCAAATATAAATTTCCATACGAAACCGGCCCTGAATTTCAGGTGATGGACCATGAAAACTGGCCCGACAAATTGGAAGACTGGCAAATATGCGGAGCCAATTACGCCATGTACCCACCCAAAACGAAGCCCTATAAACCAGTTGGCGAATGGAACCAGGTTTTATTGGTGGTAAACGGAAACCATGTAACACAAATCCTGAATGGAGAAGTGGTGGTTGAATATGAAAAGTATTCAGATGAATGGACCAAACTGCGCAACAGTGGCAAATGGGCCGATTTTCCGGATTACGGTAAATTCGATGAAGGACATATTTCGCTTCAGAACCACGGAACAAAAGTGTGGTACAGGAATATCAAGATCAAGGAAATTTAGCCGATTTACCTGAAAAAGATGAATACTTCAAGACGCGAATTTTTAAAGAAGGCTTCAGTGGCCACAGCAGGAATTTCGATTGTTCCCGGCATGGCCGTGAGTGGTTTGGGACATCGTGCCCCCAGCGATAAACTGAATATTGTTGGAATTGGAGTGGGTGGCAAAGGCCATCCAAATCTGGTGGGAATGAATACCGAAAATATTATCGGTCTTTGCGACATTGACTGGAAATATTCTGAAAAATGTTTTAACGAATTTCCTAAGGCGAAACGATACTACGACTGGCGGAAGATGTTCGATGAAATGGGCAAATCGATTGATGGCGTAATGGTTGCGACAGCCGATCATACCCATGCACTTGTTGCGGCCACTGCATTGTCGATGGGAAAACATGTGTACTGCCAGAAACCATTGACACATTCGGTTTACGAATCGCGCTTGCTGACCAAACTCGCGGCAAAGCACAAAGTAGCCACACAGATGGGAAATCAGGGCAACTCGGGCGATGGAGTTCGTCAGGTTTGCGAGTGGATTTGGAATGGCGAGATTGGCGAAGTAAAAGAAGTTCATGCCTGGACGGACCGCCCGATATGGCCACAGGGTTTGCAACGCCCAACCGAAAAGATGACACCTCCGGCTACCCTGAACTGGGATTTATTTATCGGACCTGCGCCCATGCGTCCGTTTCACAGTATTTATACTCCCTGGAACTGGCGGGGATGGTGGGATTTCGGAACCGGGGCTTTTGGCGACATGGCCTGTCATGTGCTCGACCCGGTTTACCAGTCGCTCAAATTGGGTTATCCTGAAAAAGTTTCCGGAAGTTCGACTCAGGTGAATACCGAAAGCGCTCCACAGGCCGAAACAGTTGAGTTCGATTTTCCGGCCCGTGCGAATGTGAAGAATCAGGAAATGCCTGCCGTTAAAGTGTTTTGGTACGATGGAGGAATCCTTCCGCGTCGGCCGGATTTATTGCCCGAAGGTGAAAACCTGATGGCTGACGGACTTGGCGGTTGCATTTTTGTGGGTTCAAAAGATACCCTGATTACCGGTTGCGGTGGTTTTAATCCCCGTCTCCTTTCGGGCAGAAAACCAATTGTTACTCCATATTTGAGACGTATTCCCGGAGCTGTTGGATATGTGGACGGGCCGCACGAACAGGACTGGATAAGAGCCTGTAAAGAATCTCCTGAAAACCGGATTGAAGGCACTTCGCATTTCGGGTATTCAGGTCCGTTCAACGAAATGGTGTTATTAGGCGTTCTGGCAATTCGCCTGCAAAACCTGAATAAAACATTGAAATGGGATGCTGAGAATATGCGGTTCACCAACATTTCAGCCACCGACGAACTCAAAATTGTGACTTCGGATGAGTTTAAAGTGATTGACGGGCATCCACATTTTAATACCCAGTATGCCAAATTCAATGCACTCGAAACCGCGAACAGTTACATCAAACATACCTACCGGGATGGTTGGAGCTTGCCGGCAATGCCTGTCTAAACTTCAAATTTATGACATCAAAAGAACGTTTTGATTTAACGGTAAATCACAAGCAGCCTGATCGGTTGGTGGTAGATTTTGGATCGACTTCCGTTACCGGAATTCATGCCCTTTCGATCGAAAATCTCCGGAAATATTATGGTCTTGAAACTAAGCCGGTTCGGATAACCGATCCGTACCAAATGCTGGGCGAAGTGGATGACGAATTGATTGAAATAATGGGCGTTGACGCGATTGCAGCCCGCGGCAGAAAGAACGGATTTGGATTTTACAACCACGAACCATTGATGGGATATCTCACTCCGTGGGGGCAAACAGTGCTGGTTCCTGAAGGTTTTCGCACCACGAATGACGAAAATGGTGATGTGTTGATGTATCCTGAAGGCGATACTTCTGCTTCACCTTCAGGACGAATGCCGCGAAGCAGTTTCTTTTTCGATGCGATCATCAGGCAGAAACCAATTGTTGAGGAGGAACTTGACCCCAAAGACAATCTCGAAGAATACGGATTGGTTTCCGACAGTGATCTGGACTATTGGGCAGCAACCACTCAAAAAGCGCGTGCCACAGGAAAGGCAGTGGTTGCCGGGCTTGGCGGAACAGCCCTGGGCGACATTGCCCATATTCCCGGTATAAAACTGAAAGATCCGAAAGTTATCCGCGATATCACCGAATGGTACATGAGCATCCTCATGCGTCCCGATTATATCCGGGCCATATTTGACCGCCAATCCGAAATTGCCCTTGAAAATTTCAGCCGTTTGCATAAGGTTATTGGCGACAATGTGGATGCTGTTTATATCTGCGGAACCGATTTTGGAACGCAGGACTCGACTTTTTGCGCTCCTGAACTGTTCGACGATTTGTGGTTGCCTTATTACCGGCGGATCAACGACTGGGTGCATGCCAATACCAACTGGAAGACATTTAAACACTCGTGTGGTGCGGTTGAGTCGTTCATGTCGCGGTTTATCGCTGCCGGTTTTGATATCATTAATCCGGTGCAGGTGAATGCCAGAGGAATGGAACCGGTACACCTGAAAAAGACCTACGGGAAAGACCTTGTTTTCTGGGGAGGAGGAATCGACACACAAAAAACGCTGCCTTACGCGTCTCCCGAAAAAGTGCGGGAAGAAGTTCTTCGCTTGTGCGAAATTTTTGCCAAAGATGGCGGGTTCGTGTTCAACACCGTTCACAACATTCAGGCAAACGTTCCGGTAGAAAATATTGTGGCAATGGTTGACGCAATAAAGGAATTTAACGGAAGAAAATAAAAATGCCGACAATTACAATTGGAGTTGACCTTGGTGGGTCGAGAATTAAAGCAGTGGCCATTGATAAACTGGGAAATATTGTCTATCGGCAATATCTTCCCACCAACGACGGCGATGATGCCGTGTGGAAGAATGCTGTTCATTCGGCTGTACAGGATGTGAAAACTAAGCTTCATTGCACCTATCAACTGTTGGAAGCTTTCAGGAATGGAGATAGCTTTGCAAAAGAAATATGGCTTACTTCGGTGAAAAAGTTAGCCATTGGACTTGCCTCAATCACCAATATTCTTTCGCCCGAAATGATCATTATTGGCGGTGGTATTGCCGAAGCAGGGAATGATTTGTTTGAACCTCTTGAAAACTTCATGGACAAATACGAGTGGAGAGCCGGTGGAAACCAAACCGAAATAGTAAAAGCACAATACGGCGATTTTTCAGGAGCGGTGGGAGCTGCCTGTTTTGCCAGGGAACAGAAAAGAAAGTAATCGGTTTTATGATTGAATAAAAACACACAATAAACACACAAAATGAACAGACACAACTTTTTAAGAACTATTTTCTCATTTTTATTCTTACTGACATTTACTTTTATCAATGCTCAGAATTTCAATAAACCGGATACTATACGGTTGTTTCTGATTGGGAATAGTTTTTCGCAAAATGCCGCCAGATATTTGCCACAACTTGCAGAAGAAGGTAATCATCCACTCATAATTGGCCGGGCGGAAATTGGG
>JAUYEQ010000165.1 GCA_030691295.1 Bacteroidota bacterium | reverse complement strand
GGCTTCAGGCAAGTTCGGAACAGGTTTGATTTTTCTGCCTCAGGATAAGGAGGAGGCCAATATCTGTCAGGAAATTTTAAGTAAGTACATCAAACAGGAAGGACTTGAACTGATCGAATACCGCGATGTGGCTGTTGATAGCTCCGCACCTGGCGAAATTGCAAAACTGGCAGAACCGTATGTTAGGCAAATATTTGTGAAAGCCGACCTTGAACAGGATGTGCTGGAGCAGAAATTATACCTTGCCCGCAAACAGACCGTACAAGAGATAAGAGAATCCAATCTTAAATCCAAAGGTGCGTTCTATATCGTCAGTTTATCTTCCCGGACCATCATTTACAAAGGAATGTTGACACCGGGTCAGCTAAGGGATTATTACAAAGATTTGACACATCCGAAATTTACCAGCGCCATTGCTTTGGTACATTCAAGGTTCAGCACCAATACTTTTCCAACATGGGATTTGGCTCAGCCATTCCGCATGATTGCCCACAACGGCGAGATCAATACCATAAAAGGCAACCGCATGTGGATGCAGGCGCGCGAAGGATTATTGAAATCGGAAGTATTTGGCGAAGACCTGAAAAAACTGTTTCCGGTTATCGAACCCAATAAATCCGATTCGGCTTCGTTCGACAACACACTCGAATTCCTTCACATGACCGGACGTTCGATTCCTCATGTATTGTGTATGATGATTCCTGAATCGTTCAACTCAAAAAACCCGATTCCTGACAGCCTGAAGGCTTTCTACGAATACCATTCAACCATTATGGAACCCTGGGATGGCCCGGCTTCCATGGTTTTTTCCGATGGACGTTACATTGGCGGAACCCTTGACCGTAACGGATTGCGCCCTTCAAGATACATTATTACAAAAAACGATGTAATTGTGATGGGATCGGAAGTAGGGGTGCAAACTTTCCCTGCTGAAGATGTGAAAGAAAAAGGCCGTTTACGTCCCGGAAAAATTCTGCTGGTTGATACCAAATTGGGAATTATTATTCCTGATAAAGAGGTAAAAGCACAGTTAAGCTCCCGTAATCCATATGGTAACTGGTTGAAGGAAAATCGTTTGGTAATGGATGATATTGAAGTGAAACAACGTGTTTCTTCATCACTCGGCGATCAGTTTTTTACCTTGTCGAAAGTCTTTGGCTATTCGAAAGAAGATATGGAGATGATTATCACCCCAATGGCCGTTTCAGGAGTTGAACCTACCAGTTCGATGGGTAATGATACGCCGCTGGCATGTTTCTCTGAAAAACCACATCGTTTCTTCGATTATTTCCGTCAGGTATTTGCACAGGTTACCAATCCACCTATCGACTCTATCCGCGAAGG
>JAUYEQ010000161.1 GCA_030691295.1 Bacteroidota bacterium | reverse complement strand
CAGTCCGAGTTCAACAATCTGTTTTCCAACAGAATTACAATTGTTCGGAATGATCATTTCGGTGAGCATTTCTTTGATGGTATCCGACAATTCAATATCAGTTTGGGTCAATTGTTTTGCACTTTCAGGAATAGTGAGCTTTAACCATTTGGCCACAACCGAAAGTGTGGAGCCTTGTATTAATACTGAAGTCAGTGAGATAAAGAATACAATATTGAATATCATGTGCGCTTTTTCGGCTCCTGCAATGAGCGGATAGGTTGCAAAAACAATGGGCACAGCTCCACGCAGGCCAACCCACGAAATAAACAGTTTACCTCTTTTTTGCCCTTTAAAGAAGATTAAGCTTGAAAAAACTCCTATCGGCCTTGCAATCAGGATTAGAAATATGGAAATAATCATTCCAATACCAATCACCGGAAGTATTTCGCTTGGAAATACCAGAAGACCCAATGTAAGGAACAATACAATTTGCATCAGCCAGGCAAAACTATCGAACGATTTGATAAACTTCTTTTTGTGAATCAGATCGTGATTGCCCAGATAAACCGCACAAATATATACTGCCAAAAATCCGTTTCCACCCACGAAATCGGTTGCCGAAAAACTGAAAAACATGATGGCGATAATCAGCACGATATACAAACCTTCGAAGTCGAGCTTGATTCCGTTGATGATTATTTTTCCAAGCTTTCCAAAGGCAAAACCAAGAACGCCGCCGATTAATAACTGTTTCAGCAGAAAAGGAATTGTGCTTAAAAAACTGGCATCCTGGCTAACGACAAACCCGGTCAATACAATGGTCAGAACGTAAGCCATCGGATCATTGCTTCCACTTTCCAATTCGAGTGTGGGCCGAAGATTGCCTTTCAGCGCAATGCTTCTCGATCGCAGGATTGAAAAAACAGCCGCCGAATCGGTTGACGAAACAATTGAACCCAGCAGCAATCCTTCATAAATAGTGAAATCGGTAACCGCCCAAACAAAGACACCGACAGTCGTTGCCGTAATCAGCACGCCCAGCGTTGACAAGGAGATTCCATGCCAAAGGATGGGTTTTACGGTCTTCCAGTCGGTATCGAAACCACCCGAAAAAAGGATAAAGTTCAAGGCGATGATTCCGATAAACTGGGCCGTTTTCGGATTGTCAAAATTAATTCCGCCAATTCCTTCAGAGCCGGCCAGCATACCAATTGCAAGGAATAATATGAGTACCGGAACTCCAAATTTGTAGGAAGTCTTGCCTGCAAAGAGCGATATGAAAAGCAATATCGAACCAACCAGTAATATGTTTTCGGTCGTTAAATTCATAATACAAGGTTACAGTTTTATTTTTTAAAGATAAAAAATCTGGTCAAGTTAGCTTTGGATCACACGACATTCTTGTGGGGAACGCAATGCAATAATAAATTTTGAAAAACCTTACTTTTTTATTGATACCTTAATAACCTGCTAATACCCCCCAAGAGCCCAGCCTTATCTACCTTATTATTCGAAAAACACTTGCAAAAAAGAATCATGTGATCCCTGGCTTGTTCGATAGTATTAAACGTGGCCAATAAAAAAGCCGTCTCTGAATCGCTTCGGAGACGGCTTTCTCTATTCGGTTACTCAGCAGGTGACTCCAAGTCACCTGCTGAGTGTATTTCTCACTTTCCTTTTTATTTCTTTCGGATATAAATCTGAACCGGTACTCCGGCAAAATTAAAATTCTCGCGTATTTTATTCTCAAGATACCGGCGATACGGATCTTTCACGTATTGTGGCAAGTTGGCAAAAAATGCAAAACTCGGCGTTTGGCTTGGTAACTGAACCACATATTTAATCTTCACGAATTTACCTTTGATGGCCGGTGGCGGATAGGCTTCAATCGCTTTCAGCATAACCTCATTCAATTCCGAAGTTTTAATTTTTTTGCTGCGATTGTCGTAAACCTCCACGGCTGTTTCAAGTGCTTTCAGGATACTCTGTTTGCTAAGCGCCGAAATGTACACAATCGGAACGTCCACAAACGGTGCAATCCGCTCTTTGATGAGTTTGGTGAAATCGTTGGTGCTCGCGTTGTCTTTCTCAATCAAATCCCACTTGTTGACCAAAATTACCACACCCTTTTTATTGCGCACCATCAGGTTGAAAATCGACACATCCTGCGCTTCCATATTGCGGGTGGCATCCAGCATCAACATGCAAACATCCGAATCCTCGATGGTCCGCACCGAGCGCATCACCGAATAAAATTCAACATCCTCCTTTACTTTGGTACGTTTGCGCAATCCTGCCGTATCGACAAGGAAAAAATCATGTCCGAATTTATTGTAACGGGTATGAATGGCATCGCGGGTTGTTCCGGCAACGTCGTTCACAATGTTTCGTTCTTCGCCGGTAAGCGCGTTGATGAACGATGATTTGCCAACGTTCGGACGACCCACCACTGCAAAGCGCGGAACATTGTCTTCAATTAATTCTTCAACTTTCTCCGGAAATTCCTTCACGATTGCATCGAGCAATTCACCTGTTCCGCTTCCGGTCATCGACGAGATGCAGTATATCTCGCCCAAACCGAGTGAATAAAATTCGTGCGAATCAATGATACGCTTGTTGTTGTCAACTTTATTGACAGCTACGAATATTTTTTTTGATGAACGGCGCAGCACGGCAGCCACTTCTTCGTCCATATCGGTAATGCCGTTTTCAACATCAACGATAAATAAAATCACATCAGATTCTTCGATGGCCAGCATCACCTGCTTGCGTATTTCACCTTCGTAAATATCTTCTGAATTGACTGCATATCCACCGGTATCGATAATCGAAAAGTCGATACCATTCCATACGCCTTTGCCATACTGACGGTCGCGGGTTACCCCAGCCGATTCGTCAACAATGGCTTTTCTTGATTCAGTCATCCGGTTAAAAAGGGTCGATTTCCCTACGTTTGGCCTGCCAACGATTGCTATTATATTACTCATTTTTTATAGCCCCCTAAATCCCCCGAAGGGGGACTTTTTGGTTTATCTTTTATATTTGTTTATCTCTCTAATATGGAAACTGCTCCAAAATTGCACTGGTATTTTAAGCCCTCCCTTGTGGGGAGGGTTTGGGAGGGGCTACTATTCCATATCGTATCCAAACCCGCCCAAAGTGCGGTCTTTGTCGCGCCAGTCTTTGTTCACTTTCACGAACAACTGAAGGAATACTTTTTTCTGAAAGAATTCTTCCATGTCCAAACGGGCTTCAGTTCCAACTCTTTTGAGTGCTTGTCCCTGATGTCCGATGATGATTCCTTTCTGACTGTCGCGGTTCACATGAATCACGCACATCAGGTTCAGTATCTTTTCTTCCTCTTTAAATTCTTCCACTTCCACTTCCACCGAATAAGGAATTTCCTTGTCGTAATAAAGCAGAATTTTTTCGCGGATGATTTCGCTCACAAAGAAACGCTCGTTGCGGTCGGTCATTTCGTCCTTCGGAAAATAGGCCGGACCTTCGGGCAACAATTCCAGAATGCGGTCGAAGATAGGGGCAACGTTGAATTTTTCAAGGGCAGAAACTGCATACACATCAGCAAGTGGTAATTTTTCGCGCCAGTAGTTGTACAATTCCATCACTTTTTCCTGCGTTGACAAATCGATCTTGTTGATCAGCACAATCACTGCAGCTTCCGAGCTTTTTACGCGTTCAATGTATTCTTCATTCTTTTCAGGACTTTCAACCACATCGGTTACATAAATAATCACGTCGGCATCGATCAGCGCCGTGTTCACAAACTTCATCATGGTTTCCTGAAGTTTGTAATTCGGTTTCAAAATTCCGGGTGTGTCGGAGTAAACAATCTGGAAATCGTCGCCATTGACAATTCCTTTGATTCGGTGACGGGTAGTCTGCATTTTAGAGGTGATGATCGACAAACGTTCGCCAACCAGCACGTTCATGATGCTCGATTTCCCGACATTGGGATTTCCGATGATGTTTACAAATCCGGATTTATGTGCCATTTATGTATGAATGAAGGTTTTAAAAATCTGCGCAAAGATAGTCAATTAATTAGCTTATCGGCAAATGCACTATTTCCGACTTCACGAATTAACAAATTGATTGAAAGGGAGATTTTTGTATTTGCAGAGTAGGGGTTTTACTATGTGCAGAGTCATGGTTTCTCTTTAAGCGAAGTCATGGTTTCACTTTGAGTGAAGCCTTGACTAATTTGTCCGGGGTTAATTCGATTTATTATAAGCTATACGAATCCAGTCAATGACTTCCGGGGTTATTTCATTTTCTGATTCGATTTTAATTTTGTGTGAGCACATCGCATTTGCGCCGGTTATAAGTTCCAGAATTCCATCAGGCTCCTGACCTTTCAGGTTCAGGCCAATCTCGAAACGGGTTTTGGTAGCTGGTTGCAAAATGGCAAACTGGCGTTTTCTGCGGAGGCTTACATAGGCGTTTTTGGGTGCAATTTCAAAATCAGCTCCAAATTGACTGATTTCGGACATCAACCTGTCGTAGATCGGACGAAGATGCTCTTTTCCTTTGTATTGATTATCAATCAGCAGATCCGGACTTTCAGCAGAACCGGCATCGGTGCCCAGGGTCTTATGAGCCACCAGATTGGCATAACCGTATGTGAAATTAAATTCCTCTTTTAGGAATTTCTGGATTTCACTGTGCCTGACCAGTTGTTTCAATTTTACGATTTCTATCCACTCTTCGAGCGGTTTACCTGTGATTTTGTGCAGGTTTTCCATCATTGTTTTTTCTGCATGATCCATAGTTATTTGTTTTTAAGATAGGTCAATTCGTATAAATCAATCCATTCGTCCACTCCCATTTTTTTAACCAATTGGCCAATCAATGCGTACGGAATCTGGCTTACATTTTTAAACCGGATACAGCCTTTTCCCATGTCAAGCTTTGGTTTACTGTGTTTGGGAAATTCTTCGGTGAACCATTTCAGCAGTGGCTCACTGGCATGAATGCCCATGTGGTAGAGGGCGATGAAGTTTTTTTGTGCGGCCAGGGCAAGAAATGGCAATGGCAGTTTGTCTTTGGTGTGATACCCTTTGGGATAAATACTGAAAGGCACAACGTACCCTATCATTCCATAACTCATTTCTTCCTCATAACCTTTAGGCAGGTTTTCGAGAATCGTTTTGCGGAGCTGGATGAACGCTTCGTGCTTATCATCCGCAATCTCACTTACATATTCGTCAGGGGTGGCTGCTTTTGACTGCATAACTGTTGTTTTATTAGAGTAATAGGCTAATTAACAACCATGTAAAAGGAAAAGTTTAGTTGTTTTACGCAGCGTCATGCCGAACTTGTTTCGGCATCCCTTCCATGATGGGACCCCGAAATGAATTCGGGGTGACTGGAACCCGTCAAAATCAAGTTAACCCAACACTACTTTTGGTCGGTTTCCGTTTCGTCCAGTTCTGTCAACGTTTCATTCAGTTTAACCAGATAGCGGCCGTACAGTTTATTAAATCCCCATCGAAGAAGATAAAAAGTACCTGCGATCATTGGAATCAAAACAGCCAGGCCAACACCAATAATCAGGAATATTTTTGAAGTGGAAAGGCTTTCCAGCCCGCCCGTTGCATTTCCTGTACTGAATTTAATTCCTTCATAAAGTCCTGCGGCGAAACTTACACTCATGTTAATAAGCAAAATTATTACAGCCAAATAGAACAACCGACGGTATGTTTTCAGGGTATCCAGAATACTTGTAAGGAATCCTTTCAGATGGAGGTCAACCGAAAAATTTCGTTTTGTTTTCAGGTAACTGATTACAAAAAACAGGTAGGTGGCAACAATCAGCACAACTGAAAATATATCTATCGGAATCATCCACGATGGATAATGAATGGGCTCTTTGATGATGATTTTCGAAAGGTACAAATCATCAAAAATAACATAGGCGATGTATGCAAGCAAAATGCCAATCCCGATCCGAATGTTACGGTCAATTTTCTCAACCAGTGTTTTGGTTTGGTTGCGTAACAACTCATTGATAGACTCTTTACCCAGATAATGTTTATCCGCCTCCTGAGAAGAATATGTATTCCAAGCCGATTTTAAATCATTTAAATCCATCTCTATCCCTCCGTGATCATTAACAACTTCAACTTCTTCTTGATGCGATTCATTTTTACCCTCACATAATTTTGAGTAATCCCCGTAATTTCAGCAATTTCCTCGTATTTTTTGTCTTCCAGAAAGAGCAGTATGATCGATTTTTCTATGCCTGTCAACTGCGAAACTGCCTTGTTCAGCATCTTGATCTGATCCTCTGTCGTCGTATCGTATGCTTCAACCGCCAACTGCAAATTCTCGTACGGAATTCCCGATTTATCAGGCTGCCTTTTATCTTTCTTGAAGCTGGTTATGGCAGTGTTCAAGGCCACCCGGTACATCCATGTCGAAAATTTTGACTCGTTTCTGAAGGAAGAAAATGATTTCCACAATTGAACCAGAATTTCCTGAAATAAGTCACGCCGGTCTTCTTCCGAATCGCAATAGATGGAGCAAACCTTGTGAATAATTCCCTGGTTCTCTGTGATTATTTGTAAAAACTCTTTCTCCAAAATGTGGCTTATTAGTCTGCAAAAGCTGATTTCATTACATTAACTCATTTTCAGGAAATTAACTTCCTGCGGAGTTAGAAAGCGGTAGCGTCCGCGTGGCAAATCTTTTTTTGTAAGTCCGGCAAAAAGTACACGGTCGAGTTTTTCAACATGGTAACCAAAATGCTCGAAAATGCGGCGCACAATGCGGTTTTTTCCTGAATGGATTTCAATGCCAACCTGCCGGGCATCATCGGCATCAATAAATTGAATGTCGTCGGCAGCAATTAATCCGTCTTCCAGCTCAATTCCGCTGGCGATTTTCTCCATGTCTTCCCGAAGAAAGTCCCGGTCGAGCTGAATGTGGTAAACTTTTTTCTTCTCGTAACTCGGATGGGTCAGCTTTTTTGTCAGTTCGCCATCGTTGGTAAAAAGCAGCAATCCGGTGGTTTGAATGTCGAGCCTTCCGACAGGGTAAATCCGCTCCATACAGGCACCCTGAACCAGCTCCATCACAGTTCGGCCTGCATGTGGATCTTCAAGGGTGGTAGAAAAACCTTTCGGTTTGTTGAGCAAAATATACACTTTGCGCTCCGGATTCAGGCGTTTCCCGTCAAAAATGATCTCGTCGTCAAGGGTTACTTTTCGTCCGAGTTCTGTAACAACTTCGCCGTTTATGGTTACCAAGCCCTTGCTGATGAGGTTGTCGGCATCGCGGCGCGAACAAACTCCAGCGTTCGAAATGTATTTATTCAGGCGGATCAATCCGTCGACTGCAGGTTCAGGAGCAGGTTCACTGACTGCTGGTTTCTTCTTTAACGTGATTATTTTCTTTGGTAGCTCTTTCATGTGTTTATAATTTGTTTTTTAATTGCCACATAGCCTGTCCCGATTTATCGGGAGAACTCGCCATAGACAATCATGCTCCTGTGTGAGAGTATCTCTCATGGCTCGTTTCATAATTTTAATGTCCTTCCTCCCGGTATATTTTGTATTGTTCTTTAATGGCATTGCGCACATCGTACTCTGTCGATCTATAGTCAAGTACTTCTTTACTGTTAAAATAAAACATAAAATCATCAGCTGCGGAATCACTCAGACCTGTAAGTTTCATTACCAGTTCTTTGTTATAGTATTGCGATAAAATTTCCCAATGTTTTTCGGTAAGGATGGCCTTTCGGGTCTCCCGTTTTTCGCGCTCGCGTTTGCTGGTGTAATATTGCAGAAAACTTACCGGATTAAAAACTGCCGCCAAAACCGGTGGCTTTTTGTTGTATGCGTCGCCTCTAAGTTGCGGATCGATGTCAACCTTTTTAGCCACAGGAACACCGTGCATATTAACTTTTTGCTGTTCGCCCTGAACTTTTACTTCAGGAAGAGCAAACCGGATGGGTTTGGCATACAGCAGCAATACATTCATTTCGCTGTAGTTGGCAGGAATACGAACGGTGGTTTTTGAAAACCCAAGAGCCGAAATTGAAAGACTGTCGATGTTCAGTATATCCATTGTAAAACGGCCCAGTTCGTCGGTACTCACGCCGCTGTTCGTTCTGAAATTAACAACAAATGCAAACGGTACCGGCATTTCATCGTCAAGGTTCAAAACTTGTCCTTTCAGCCTGACAGGCATCGGATCAATTTCTTCGATCTCCTCCTGTGCAACCAGATTAGAAGCGCTCAGGAGTAAAATCAAAAATAATATGATCAGAACAACAAGATGACGAAAATAGATTAACATTATTTCAACCTTTTAACTTGAATCCAGTTTCTTGTTTATAATTGCCGTTGTGGCAAAAGTAGAAAATTACAATCAATAACAAGCCAGTCATAACATTCGTTAACCGCTTTTAACAGACCTGAACAAAATAATACTCCGAATTAAACAGCTGAATATTTGTATGCTGATTTCTCAATCAGATTGTTTAATTTAACGTATCCAATTTTCGTATTCATTCAACACAAAAAATGAAAGTTATGGCAACCAATTCCCGGAAAAGTATGAAGAGGCAAATCCTTTGGCCAATAGTTACTTTGCTGATGGCCGGATTGTTGTATGGTGCGTATTACATTAATTCGCTACTTCCTATTATCACTGGTTATCCGGCCAAGTATTTGTGTTCGGCTGTATTCGTATCGAACCGGCAACAGGCGGAAGTGGAAGCAATGGACCTGAATTTTTCGTTCATCAAGTACACAAAAAACGAAGTTGATTTTCAGGATTCGAGCGTAACAAGTACTTTTTTGTGGGGAAAATCGAAAGCCATTTACCGCGAAGG
>JAUYEQ010000159.1 GCA_030691295.1 Bacteroidota bacterium | reverse complement strand
CGTG
Source organism: Bacteroidota bacterium (assembly GCA_030691295.1). Taxonomy (GTDB): domain Bacteria; phylum Bacteroidota; class Bacteroidia; order Bacteroidales; family Prolixibacteraceae; genus Aquipluma. The sequence goes on along the minus strand of JAUYEQ010000159.1, from coordinate 10,747 downwards.
CTTGAACGGGCAAAAAGAGAAGTTGACTTTATCCTGAAAAATCGAATCAAAACATTCTTTTATCTGGATGAAAATTACCCCACCCGCCTGAAGAATTGCAGCGATGCCCCGATCATCCTATATTTCAGGGGGAATGCGAATTTGAACGGGCAGCGAATTATTTCTGTGGTTGGAACCCGAAACGCAACCAATTATGGAAAAGAATTGTGTGATGAGCTAATCCGCACCTTTTCGGAACGCAGTTATCCGATTCTCGTGGTTTCCGGACTTGCATACGGTATTGACATTCATGCCCACAAAGCCTGCCTGAAATACAATATTCCTACTGTTGGAGTGTTCGCCCATGGGCTCGACAATATTTATCCGGCACTACATGCGCCCATCGCTTCCAAAATGCTTGAAAAGGGCGGCGTGCTTACCGATTTTATCAGCGAATCTAAAATCGACCGTCAGAATTTCTTGCGCCGAAACCGCATTATTGCCGGACTGGCCGATGCCACGATCGTAGTAGAATCGGCTGAGAAAGGTGGTGCATTGGTGACTGCTGACATTGCCAATTCATACAACCGCGATGTATTTGCATTTCCTGGTCGCAGCAACGATCCGTTTTCGAAGGGCTGCAACAAGCTAATAAAACTGAATGAAGCTGTTTTAATCGAAAATGTTGCCGACATAGAAAAAGCAATGAACTGGGATGTAAAAATTTCATCGAACAGAGTTTTTCAAACTTCGCTTTTTGTGGAATTAACTCCGGAAGAGCAAAAATTGGTGGATCTGCTAAAAGGAGGCGACCGGTTTGTGGACGAAATCACCATTGAAACCCAAATGCCCATGAGTCGTGTTTCGGCACTGCTGCTCGGACTTGAATTTAAAGGCCTGATAATTAGTCTCCCGGGGAAAATGTACCGGTTGAAGTAAATAAAAAGACAAATTTGTCCGCTAATAACTACATTTGTAACGATTGTTACAATTAAATGCCTGCAATCTGAATACTTTTGCAGCATTATTATCCAACTTCATGACAAAAAACGATCTACTCAGAAAACTCCGGAAGTTCCATAAATGGCCGGGGATATTAATTACGCTGTTTATAATACTCTTTTCCATCTCCGGAATTTTCATGAATCACCGGAGCCTTATTTCAGCGGTTGACATCAACAGATCTATTCTTCCTGACGATTACAGTTATCGAAACTGGAACAAAGCGGCTGTAAAATCGGTCTGCCATTTGGGTGGCGATTCGTCGCTGATTTACGGAAACATCGGAATCTGGCTCAGTACCGATAATCTCAGCACTTTTCAGGATTGGAATGCTGGGTTTCCAAGGGGAATAGACAACAGAAAGATTTCGAAAATAATAAAAACTCCCGACGGAAAATTGTTTGCAGGAACGTATTTCGGGTTGTATCAATATTCGGTTCAGGAACACAAATGGCAAAAACTGACCCTTCCCGTCTCCGAAGAAAGGATCACCGATTTGATCATGAAGCAGAATGAGCTGATCGTTCAAACCCGTTCGTTTTTGCTGAAAAGTGGCGATGGAAAAGCATTTCATTCCATTTCCATTCCGGCGCCTGTTAACAATGACCGTAAAGTGAGTTTGTTCAAAACCCTTTGGTTGCTGCACAGCGGCGAATTATTTGGCCTGACCGGAAAACTGATGGTCGATTTATTCGGTCTGGCCATTTTGATTATTTCGCTCACCGGATTACTGCACTTTATATTTCCCGGTTGGCTGAAACGCCGGAAAGCAAAACAAAAAAGCAACACTTCAGTAATCGCAGCCCGAAACACCAACTTGAGCTGGCACAATCGTCTGGGCTGGATTTTCATCCCATTCCTGATTTTTGTGACCATTACCGGCATGTTTTTGCGCCCGCCATTGCTCATTGCCATTGTCAATTCAGTGGTTTCGCCCATTCCCGGAACAGTATTGAGCTCGCCAAACCCTTGGTACGACAAGCTTCGACGAGTTGCATACGACGAAGATCAACGAATCTTTCTTTTCTCGACCAACGACGGATTCTTTTTTACCGACGAAAATTTTGAGAGCCCGATGCGACAACCGATGAATCAGCCACCGGTTAGCGTGATGGGCTGCAATGTGCTGGAGCAAAAAGGAGAAAATACGTATCTGGTCGGATCGTTCAACGGCCTGTTTCTGTGGAATCCGTTTACCGGTCAGGTTGCCGATTATCTCTCGGGAAGTCAGTATCAGGCGCCAAAAGTTGCCGGGCCTCCCATTTCAAAAGACATGATCGACGGATGGTTTGCTGATCCCTCAGGAAATGAATTCTATTTTGATTACAATTACGGCGTTTTACCCATCCGGACGAACGCTCAATTTGGCGAAATGAGCCCTGAAATTATCAGCAAAAGTCCGATTTCATTGTGGAATCTTTCGCTCGAAATTCACACCGGACGAATCTTCGAACCACTTTTGGGCATGTTTTACATTCTGTATGTTCCAATTGCCGGAATCTGTATTTTGATTGTGCTGATCAGCGGATTTTTTATCTGGTGGATTGGGTATAAGAAGAAAAAAACAACCCAAAAATATTAGGCCGCTTAAACTAAATCTGTTACAAAAACAATCGCCATATCTATATATTGAATACAACAATAAATTCAACCATGGCACTTTCTTTTTTTAATCGACTTTTATTTTACCAGCGCCAACAGTTCTTCTTCTGTTGGTAGCGCCAACATATATTTTGAAACAAATAAATGGTTGTCGAGCCCGGCGGTAGCATATTGCACTTTTTCATGATCTTTTTGGGTACAAAGCACTATGCCCACAGGATCACTATCGCCTGTTTCTTTCATTTTTTGTTTGTAATAGTTTAAATAAAAGTTCATTTGCCCCACATCTGCATGTGAAAAGGCGCGAACCTTGAGATCAATCAGCACATGGCATTTCAAAATTCTGTGATAAAAAACCAAGTCGATACGGTCATGTTCGTTGCCAACTGTGATGCGCTTTTGCCTTGCTTCAAAACAAAAACCGTTACCCAATTCGAGTAAAAAAGATTGTATTTTATTAAGCAGTTCGGTCTCCAAATCGTTCTCGTTGTATGTTGGCAAATCTTTAAACCCAGTAAATTCAAGAATATATGGATCCTTAATAATATGTTCCGGCAGATTAAGCTCCCCTTTCACCGATGCCAGTAGCTTCTCTTTGTCAGTTGATAAACCGGCACGCTCAATCAGTAACGATTCAATTTGTCGTTTCAACTCACGCGCACTCCAATTACCTTTAATGGCTTGCTGTTCATAAAAAAGCCTCTTCAAAGGTTCTTTTACTTTTATCAATTCGGTAAAATGTCGGAATGAGAAGTGCTGAAGCAATATTTCAGGTTGTATCTTTGAATGATCAACCTGTTTATCGGTAATGCAAGGCTCTTGAATGTTTTTCATTACAGAATTCTCAATGAATTGGTCAGCCACTGGCTGACTAATTGCTAAAAAGTCAGCCAGTGGCTGACCAATTGCCGGATAGGTTTGATAAAACTGTCTGCAAATTTTTAAATTGGTAACCGATAATCCCTTAAGGTTTTGACGTTTACAATCTGATTCAATAGCTTCTAAAAGCTTATCTCCATAGTTGGAACGATCAGTTCCTGCTTGCTCATATTCCACCAAGTAAAAGCCAACCAGCCAATTCCGCATCACTAAAAGCTGATCAACACTCTGTAATGCCCGCCTTTGAAGCTGAAAACTTACCGTTGCAATATGTTCTATTAACTGATTGAATTCCATGATATGTTTAATTTATGCAGGGTTAATAATTGGTTTTGAATGAATTGGATTTCATATTATCTTATGCAAATCACTATCAATTTCGTTCAAAAATCCCGGCGCTTTGCGGTGTTTGGTAGCCTGCTCGAATGCAAAAGCCAGTTTGATCAAAGTAGGTTCGCTCCATGCACGACCAAAAAATGAAATTCCGACAGGCAATCCATGTACATATCCGACCGGAACGGTAATGTTGGGATAGCCAGAAATGGCTGCGACATCCGAACTTCCGCCTCCAAAATGGTCGCCATTCACCCAGTCGATTTTCCATGCCGGTCCGTTGGTTGGCGCAATCAAGGCGTCAAGCTGGTGTTCATCCATTAATTTATCGATGCCTTCTTCCCTTGTCAGCTTTTTTGAGTTTTTCAGTGCTTCCAGATAAACGGGATCTTCCAATCCGGTAGTTTTTTCAGCCGTTTCAAATATTTCCTGACCAAACCATTTCAATTCCGTATCGGCATTCTTTTTATTGAATTCAATCAAATCAGCCAAAGTTTGAACCTTCAATCCTGTTCTGGTTTTCAGGTAAGCATTCAGGTCGGCTTTAAATTCCGAAATCAGAACCTGCCATTCAGCAGATCCCCATTCTTCCCGCTTTTCAAATTTCAGGTTATCAATGATAATTGCGCCACCATCCCTCATCTTTTGGATGGCTTCGATCATTAATTTATCCACTTCAGCACTAAATCCAAAATAGTCGGAAGCAATTCCAATCCGGGCATTTTTCAAACCGTTTACATCCAAATACTGTGTGTAATCCTGAGCTTCGTCACCCAACAATCCCAGCAAAACAGCAGCATCCGAAACAGTTCGCGCCATAGGCCCTGCCGTATCCTGGCTGTGAGAAATAGGAATGATTCCATCACCGCTCCAAAATCCAACGGTTGGTTTGATGCCCACAATTCCGTTAATTCCTGAAGGGCAAACAATCGAGCCATCGGTTTCGGTGCCGATTCCGATTGCGCACAAATTTGCAGAAACAGCCGCTCCGGTTCCTGAACTAGAACCGCAGGGACTTCGATCCAGACAAAACGGATTGCGAACCTGTCCGCCTCTCCCACTCCATCCGCTGGATGATTTGTTAGAACGAAAGTTTGCCCATTCGCTCAAGTTGGTTTTGCCCAAAAGAACCGCACCGGCTTCCCGTAATTTTTGAATGATAATCGCGTCATCGGGAGCCGGATTTCCAACCATTGCAAGCGAACCGGCAGTGGTTTGCATTTGGTCGCCGGTATCGATATTGTCTTTTATCAGCACCGGAATTCCGTGCAGCGGTCCGCGCAATTTACCGACCATTCGCTCGACATCTAATTTTTGGGCAATGGCAATCGCTTCCGGATTAATCTCAATAACTGCCCGCAATTCAGGACCATTGTTGTTGAGCAACTCGATCCGGTCAAAGTATTTCCGGGTAATTCCTTCGGAAGTCATTTTGCCCGAACTCATTTGCTCCCGAAGTTGGGAAATGGTCCATTCATTCAGCTCAAAATCAGCAAAATTAACTGAATACTCGGTTTTGGATGTTGGCTGAACGCATGAACTCAAAGGAGCCAGAGCAAGCGTCCCACCACCTAAAACTGCGGTTTTAAAGAAATTTCGACGTTTCATAAGATTGGTGTAAATTGAAACGTCAATTTAAGAAAAGTTCTGTTGGTTCTTTAAATTCAGGAAAAAGAAAAGTCGCTCCGGATTTTTCCGGGCCACTTATTAAAAAAAAGTCCGGGCTTCACTTTGAGTGGAACCCGGACTTTTTTATTTCTTTGCCTTTGACTGCGCCTTTACCTGTTCTGATACTGTTTGTCGTAATAGCTTTGGTAATCGCCGCTGGTAACGTTTTCCATCCATTCTGTATTTTCAAGATACCAGTCGATTGTGATTTCCAAACCTTGTTCAAACTGAAGGCTCGGCACCCAATTCAGTTCTTTTTGCAATTTGGAGGAGTCGATCGCATAACGCAAATCATGTCCTGCGCGGTCCTTCACGTAGGTAATCAGCTTTTCAGAAGTTCCGGGTTCACGCCTGAGCTTACTGTCCATGATGCGGCACATCACCTTTATTAAATCAATGTTTGTCCATTCGTTGTGTCCGCCGATGTTGTAAGTGTCGCCATCTTTTCCGTGATGGAAAATCACATCAATTGCTCTGGCATGATCTTCAACCCACAACCAGTCGCGAATATTGAGACCTTCGCCATACACCGGCAATGCTTTGTTATTCTTGATATTGTTGATAAACAGCGGAATCAGTTTCTCAGGAAACTGGAACGAACCGTAATTGTTCGAGCAGTTTGAAACCACAACCGGTAACCCGAAAGTATCGTGGTAAGCACGCACAAAATGGTCGGAACTGGCTTTTGACGCCGAATACGGACTGTGCGGATCGTAACCGGTTTTTTCGGTAAACATGCCTTCGCTGCCCAGACTTCCATATACCTCGTCGGTTGAAATGTGGTAAAAGCGCTTGCCTCCGGTATTGTCTTTCCAGATGTGACGAATGGCATTCAGCAAATTCACTGTACCGATCACATTGGTAAATACGAATTCAGTTGGATTGGTGATCGACCGGTCAACATGCGATTCGGCTGCCAGATGGATTACTGCATCAAATTGCCTTTCAATAAAAAGCTTCAGGATAAAATCTGCATCAACGATATCGCCTTTCACAAATTCATAATTTGCCTTGCCCTCAATGTCTGTCAGATTCGCCAGATTTCCGGCGTAAGTGAGCTTGTCGAGATTTACGATTTTATATTCAGGATACTTGTTTACGAACAAACGAACAAGGTGCGAACCAATAAATCCGGCGCCTCCGGTAATCAGGATTGTCTTCATATCAAACTGTTATATTAATTAAAGTCATTTATAAATCTACTTCCAATTGCACAACGCTTATTCCATTCCGCGCACCCGCTTTTCCCAGTTCCAGGCAGAAAGCAAAGTTTCTTCCAATCCGGTTTCAGCTTTCCATCCCAATTCTTCATTGGCCAAAGTAGTATCGGCCCATATTTTTTCGATGTCTCCAGCCCTGCGGTCAACAATCTTGTAATTCAGCTTCACTGCTGTGGCCATCTGAAAAGCATGGACCATTTCAAGAACTGAAACACCCTGACCCGTTCCAAGGTTGAAAATTTCGTAGCCGGTTTTGTTTTTATTATAGATTAACCGCTCAACAGCAATTACGTGCGCTTTTGCCAGGTCAACCACGTTGATGTAATCACGCACGGCCGAACCATCGATTGTATCGTAATCGTTTCCAAAAACCTTCAACTCACCACGCAATCCGGCAGCCGTTTGCGTGATAAAAGGAACAAGGTTGGCAGGCACTCCCAGAGGAAGTTCGCCAATTATGGCTGACGGATGGGCTCCCACCGGATTAAAATACCGAAGTGCAATTCCTTTAATTTGTGGATTGGCAGCAATGGTATCTTTTAAAATATCTTCATTCACCCTTTTCGTATTTCCGTATGGAGATTCAGCATCTTTTCGTGGAGTATTTTCGGTAACCGGCAATTCATCAGGTTGCCCGTAAACAGTACATGAAGATGAAAATACAATGTTCGAAATCCCATATTTCAACTGACATTCCAGAAGGTTGATCAACGAAACCAAGTTATTTCGATAATATAACAAAGGTTTTTCAACCGATTCGCCAACCGCTTTTGAAGCTGCAAAATGTATGATTGCCTCAATGTCAGGATATTTTGCAAAAAAATCATTCAATTTATCTGCTTCAACCAAATCGAACTGTACAAAAGTAGGTCGGACTCCGGTAATTTTTTCAATTCCGTCCAAGACCTCAAGGCTCGAATTCGAGAGATTGTCAACAATAATCACTTCAAAACCTGCATTCTGCAATTCAACTGCTGTATGCGAACCAATGTATCCGGTACCACCGGTAACCAAAATTTGTTTCATTATTTGATTTATTTATGTTGAGCCGCAAATTTAGGAATTATCTGGTTTCCTTTGGCTTTCCAACAGAGTTAAGTTTGAATGATAATAAAATACCCCGGGTTGTTGAAAACTTTGCCTTGAAGCATCGCATAATTTTCTTACTTTTGACTCTTTAAACAGGAGAAATATGGAAATAAATCAATACATAAAAGAGCTTTTGTTGCTGAATGATTGCGTTATCATTCCTGAGTTTGGTGGCTTTGTGGCCAATTACAAACCGGCAACAATCGAAAACAATCAGTTTTTCCCTCCTACCAAAGAAATCGCTTTCAATAATAAGCTGAATTCAAATGATGGTTTGCTCATTAATTACATTTCTGAAACAGAAGGAATCGATTATTTCAGCGCAAAGCAAAAACTCGACAGTTTTGTTGAAGAAACCAATCTTAACCTCGAACGGAACCGAAATGTATTTTTCGAAGGTGTAGGCTATCTGCACTACGATTCGCGCGAGAATTTGCTTTTCGAACCTCAGTTGAGACAAAATTTGTTGGTTGATTCCTATGGCCTTCAGAATTTCTCTTACGAAAAGCTTTACCAACGGCAAATGCCGAAACCTGCATTTAAGGTTGAATACCGCGAGCCCGTTCCTGTTATTTTTCAGAAGCGCAAATTGCAAAAACTGGTGATTGCAATTCCTTTATTATTTGCTATGGCACTTATCCCAATTAAAAACAACAAAGTATTTCTGTCGAAATCAGACATGGGAATGTGGGAAACCTTCATTCAAAGTGCTCCTGCTGTTGCGGTTAATACTTCGGAACCAGCAACTGCTGAATATACAGCAAACGTTGCGGTTCAGGAACAAACCAGGTTCAATTATTACATTATCGGCGGAAGTTTCAAAAGCGAAGAAAATGCAGTTAATTACCTTCAGCAACTGAAAGAGCAGGGATACAACGGCCAAAATCTTGGTGTTTTTAAAGGCCTGCACCGCATTGCAATGAAAGGTTTTATTACAATAGAAGATGCACAGAAAGAACTGAACAAACTGCTCTACCATAACCCACAGTCGGGTGTCTGGATATCCGCAAACGAATAATTTTTGAAAGCTCCGAAATGGGCTTCTTTGTTTTATGAAACTTTCTAACAGTGAAAAGCCACTCCGGAAATTCCGAAATGGCTTTTGTAATTGAAGTATGAAAACCAGTCAAATTTTATAAACCTTTTCTCTCTTAACCTTATAAATTGACCGACTTGTAATTGTTCATGGCTTTGAGACAAACTACATGGCGTTTTGCTTTACAAAACCTGTGCCAACAATCCAGATAAAGTGATCATTTCCTGTTTTTATTTAGCCAGTTAAAACAAGTCTACATCTTCCCAATTGTATTCACCAGCAAATCAATCACATGATTCACATTCTGGTTAAAAACCTTTAATACATCACCCCATGTAACCGGTGCTTCATCGGTTTTCCAGCAGTCGTAGTCGGTACTCATGGCAATGGCTGCATACGGAATACCAAGTTCATTGGCGAGAATTGCCTCAGGAGCGGTTGACATATTTATCACGTCAGCTCCCCACAAACGAAACATATTTGATTCAGCGCGGGTTGAAAAGCGCGGCCCCTCGATGGTCACAACTGTTCCTTTCTCAAAAATCTTCATTTTCAATTCGTTTGCCGTTTCGATGATCTTCGTTCGAAGGAAGTTGTCGAAAGGATCAGCCATTGGCGTATGTTTCATCTCACGGGGCTCAAACGATTCGAAGAATGTTACCGGTCGATGTCGTGTAAAATCGATGAACTGATCGAGTACAACAAAATCGCCGCGACCGATTTCCCGACGCAAACTTCCGCAGGCCGTGGTTGCAAGAATGTGGGTGCAACCAATTTCGCGGATCGCCCAAATATTGGCCCGATTGCATACCTGTGTTGGCGGAATAGTATGCTGTCGACCGTGGCGCGAAAGAATTGCTACCTCGCGGCCATTGATTGTTCCGCATTTGAAATCGGAAGTTGTTGGCCCGTATGGTGTGTCTATTTTCAGGTCGGTGGCATTTTTCAGGATCGCAGGATTTTCGAGGCCGGAGCCACCAATGATGGCAATTTTAGTCATTTTTGTATCGGTTATAAATGTTGATAATCTCAGTTGTCGCTTCAATAAGGTTGCTGCCAAAGGCTAAAATTCCTTCCCGATGACCGCCCATTACAATGATTTTTCCATTTATTCCTGAAGCAAGTTCTCCTACTGCATAAGCCATTTCAGGAGTTCCGTATTCAATTTCGGCGGAAGTTGTTGGGCAGTTGTTTAGCAGTCTTTCCCATAACCAAAAGCAGTGAACATGTACCACAGCGCCTACTTCAGGAAGTGATTCGTAAATTGCTGCATGAGTGAGACTTTCGGCTGAAGCTTTTGTGAGTCCTGTGCAGAAAATTGAATTCTTTTCAAAATCATATCCGGTAACCAAAGCGTAATGTATTTGGCCAAGTTTTTCAAAATGACCGGTCGCACTGCCGGTAATAATAAACGATTTGCCGCCTGAAGATCTTACTGAAATGTTTCCGAAGCCAATTCCGTCAGGATACATTCCGATCAATCCCAAATTACGAAGTTTGACTCTTGCTGCTTCCAGTTCTTCATAAACTTCTTCCTGAAACGGAAACTGCTTCAGCATCCAGTTGCAGTTAAATTTGATGTATCCTTCTGTCATAAGTTCGCTTTTTCAGGAAACAAGCTTAAAATGCCTTCGCGGGTTGATTTGCAGATGCCTCTTTCTGTGATTAATCCGGTTACCAACAGTGCCGGAGTCACATCGAAACCATAATTGGCCACTGCACTTTTCTCCGGAAGTATCCTGAACTCATGAACTTCATTATCCAGCAATCCTTCCATCATGGAAACCTCGCTGGCATTGCGTTGCTCAATAGGAATTTCTACAATTCCGTCATTCAAATTCCAATCGATGGTGGTTGACGGCAATGCCACATAAAACGGGATTCCATTATCGGCAGCGGCAAGTGCTTTCAGATAAGTGCCTATTTTATTGGCCACATC
>JAUYEQ010000076.1 GCA_030691295.1 Bacteroidota bacterium | reverse complement strand
AATACGCTTGAAATTGGAATGAAGATTTCGGCCAGCAACAATACCGAGGAAGTGCAAGCCATTTTTGATGAAAACTTTTCGTTGTTCGTTCTTTCAAACGAAGCAAAAGACTTGCTTTCGATGGCTCCACCGCTGATCAGTCCGTTTGGAAATACTGAAATTTCACCCTTGCTGCAAAGTTTGGCAAGTCAGAGTGTAAAAAATATTCGCACCTCAAAATCAATCATGGCATTTGGAAATGACAAAGGCCGGAAAATTGGCTTTATTGTTGGCGAAGGTATCTGGCGCTGGCGTTTGTTTAGCTACCAGAACAGTGGCGATCATGAAGCCTTTAACGAACTGATGCAGAAAATTGTACAATACGTTTCGTTAAAAGAAAATGAAGACAATTTCAACGTAAATTATCCGGCGCTTTACCAGGAAACTGACAATATTGAATTTACTGCCGAGTTGTACAACGATAGTTACGAGCTGGTAAATACTCCTGACGTGAACATCAGGATTAAAAGCGACAGCCTGAAAGAATACAATTACACTTTTGACCGAACCTCTGACTATTACAGGCTGAACGCTGGCAACCTGCAACCGGGAGATTACACCTTCGAGGCCGAGACACAATTGGGAAATCAGCAATTCAAGGAAAAAGGCAGTTTCAGTATTGTGAAAAATGAAGTTGAATTGCAAAATATTCAGGCTGATTTTGGGTTATTGTATCAGATGGCCCAACAAACCGGTGGCCAGTTTGTTCCGATTGATAAATATGGCACATTACTTGATGCAATTGGCGACAATAAACAAATAGCTATACAAGAACATCAGCAAACATTTTTAACGGAATGGATAAATCTGAAAACCATGTTTTTCCTGCTGATAATTTTGTTGGGTGTTGAGTGGTTTTTCAGGAAGTATTGGGGAATTTATTAAAAAGAACACAAAATGCTGTTTATTCGCAAATATCAATCACATAAAATAGTATTCTTCTTCCTGCTCGGATTGGCTTTTGTGTCCTGCAAAAGCTACTATACCACGTTAACCATCGAAAATGCACGTCCTGCGAAGGACGATTTACCTTCAGATATACAAAGTCTTACGCTGATGAACCGCGCCATGAACAATCAGTTTGAGAATTATCAGGAAGATTCGCTGCAATTGTATTTTTACCGTCAGGGCTTTCAGTTATCAAAAATTGTGCTAGACAGCACTGCAGCCGATACCACCATCCGCGCACTCGCAGAACTTTTATTTGAATCGGGCCGCTACGATGTGGTTGTGCCCGTTGAAAGGAACATCAAACGTGACCTGCCATACGAAATACTGCCGGATACCCTTAGCAATTTGCAGGTAAGCCAGATTTGCAATCAATACAACACTGACGCGTTGATGGTTTTGGAACGATTCTCGGCAAAAGTAATGACAGACTTTTCTGCTGAAAAATATTCTGACCCAACTACAGGCAGCAGTTACTCCTATTATGCCTCACAAGACCTGAAATACAATGCCTTTTTCAGGATTTATAAACCGGGATCAAAAACCTTAGTGAAAGAATTTGAACTGATTGATACAATATACTGGGAAAGCGCCGATTATACACAGCTAAGGCTGTTCGGCAAATTGCCTTCGATAAAACAAGCGCTCACCAATGCCGGGATCAAAATTGCTCTGGATGTTGACAGCAAATTATCGCCAACCTGGTTCGCCGAAAAACGTGGCTACTTTTTGTTTGACCTGAAAAACGACAAAGGCCAACAATTGATGAATGAAAACAGAGTAGCGGAAGCAAAGGCATTTTGGCTCGAAAAAGCCCAATCGACCAACAAGAAGATAAGAAGCAGGGCCGAATACAACCTGGCTCTGGCAAGCGAACTGGATGGGAATATTGATCAGGCCATTGAATGGGGATTGAAATCATTTTACTCTAATTACCAATACCAAACCGAATTATATCTGAAGAAACTTAATACGCTAAAAGAGAGTAAACTAACCAAATAAAACCAATCCGGCCATGAAGAAGTTGATAACAATTTCAGGAATTGTTTCGTTGTTCTTTTTGAGTTCATGTGTTACCTTAAATGAGTTCCCTATCGAAGTTTTTCAGCCAGCCAAAATTACACTACCTGCTGAAATTAAAAATGTTACAATCGTCGGCCGGAACCTGAAGTATGAGAACGACACCTTACAGAATTACTATTCCAAAGATTTCAGGCTGGTAAAAAACAAAAAAACATTTAATACCGACAGCATTTCCGTTCAGGCGTGCCTCGACAGTTTGTCGCAAAAATTACAGACTCAGAAACGGTTCAATAAAATTACCGCGTTGCCTGTTTCAAGCTTTCCCGTACAATTTGTAAAAAACCTTCATGCTCCATCGAAAAGCCTGATTCAGGAAATAGCATCAAAAACCGGCGCCGATGCATTGATCATGCTTGACACCTATTCGGGATTTTACTCGATTTATAAAAATTCTAATGATGGCCGTTCTGTTGCCCAAGTTGTAACTGCCAGTGTCTGGACCATTTTTGATGTTTCGAAAAATCGGATGATCAGCCATACCTCCCTAGTTGACACGGTGTACTGGGATGGCTTTGACAATCAGGAAAACTATTTGGCTTCCAGAATTCCGGATAAAAAGGCAGCCGTACAAATTGCTGCCGGTTTGGTGGGCGCAAATTATTCGAAAAATATAATTCCATACTGGGCCACTGTTTATCGCAATACTTTATCGAACAATCAGGCTGATTCTAAGAAAGCTGCCGGACTTGCAAAATTGAACAAATGGGCAGAAGCATCGGCTTTGTGGCAAAAATATACCGAAAGCAAAAATAAACGCCATAAAATTCATGCACTCTACAATCTTGCCGTTGCCGGCGAAATGGACGGCAATATTGAAACAGCAATTGAACTTAACAACAAAGCATCGAAAATCAGCACCTCTCCTTCTTTTGCCGATGAAAATAAAATTATCAGGAAATATGCAGCCGTTCTGGCAAAGCGGAAAATCGAATTGGCAAAGATAAATTCGATGAACTATGAGCTGTAGATTATTTTGCATTCTACTGATTGCAATTCTGGGTTTCGCATCATCGTGCGTAACCACTTACAATATGAGCTCCATTCAGGTGGAAATACTGAAACCCGGCTTTGTTACAATGCCCGAAAATGTTGATACCATCGCCATTTTTAAACGCGATCTTTTTCAATCGGATACCATCGTTTTCAGGTATTCTGATGGGGACAATAAAAAAATGTTGACAGATAAATTGATCAGTTATCGCGATCTTTCAAATAAATGCGTTGATGCACTGGCCGATTTTCTCAACACTGAGGGTTATTTTCAAAAGGTAATCAATTACAAGGATTCGATGAATCACCTGTTTTCCGGAAGTGACAGCCTGATTTATTATCCTGAATTGCACAAGAAATCAGGTGCTGATGCCTTTATTTTTCTGGATTTTTTTCTATTGAAAGATCACTTGTCAAATAACATTGGTTATTTTTCCGACAATAGAATAATTGAACAATTCCCTGAATTTCGGAGAAGTTCCAGGTTAGAGACTGTCAATGCCAATCTGTTATGGACTGTTTCCTTCAAAAGCGATACCTCTGTGTATCTAGTCAGGCAGCCCGATGATTTGTACTACGGAAACGCTGTTTATCCTGAACTATTTGGCAATGATCTCAATCACCGGTTACTACTGAATAATGCCTCAGAGTATTTGGGTAAAGCTTTTGGAGCCAAATTAATTCCCACCTGGTTGAAAGTTGAACGTAGGTATTACAGGTCGCGCAATGTAAACATGCTTCAGGCTGAAAAATTATGCCTGAATGGTGAGTATTTGAAAGCGGCTGAAATATACAACCGCGAGACCAAAAATAAAAACAGAAATATTGCCGCCAAATCAAGATATAACATGGCTTTGCTTTGCGAAATGGAAGGAAAACCGGATGCAGCAATCGATTGGGCGGTGCTTTCGTATTCAGCCTATAAACAAAACAATGAAGCACATAAATTCAACTGCCAGCAATATATAAACATAATTGCAACGCGGAAAAAGGAAATCGAACGGTTGGGAAAACAGGTCCGGGAAAAGTCGGGTGTGATGTAGGAATAGCCACTGAGTAAAACATACGGTTTGTCGAAGAACAAGCCCAAAGGGCTTCAATGTGAATAGCCATGCGGTGAAACCCATGGAACGGGAAACCCAATGCGAACCCAACCCCGAACGAGGTTGAACATGATGGTTCGACAATGCAGAATATTCAACCCCTCGCAGGGTTGTGCTACCGATGTTCATCATTTTCCATGCATTTCATACATGGCTAATCACATTTAATCGCTTCGCGATTATGAAATCATTCGATATATTTGTTCCATAGATTCCACCGAATGGCTACTAAAATTCAATCCCTTCGGGATTTTAACAAATAAAATCTGACATCATGAGCACCTACACACAAATTCTTTATCAAATTGTGTTCAGCACCAAAAACAGGGAACACACCCTCACAAAACCAAACCGCGAAGAACTCTATAAATACATTTGGGGAGTTTTGAAAAATAAAAATTGTCATCTGTATCGTATTGGTGGAGTTACCGACCATATTCATATTGTAACTCATATTCATCCTTCAATTTCACTGGCATCCTTGGTAAAAGACATCAAATTAGCCAGTACCGATCACATTAAAGCACTACAATTATTTCCTGAATTCAACGGTTGGCAAAATGGATACGGTGGTTTTACCTATTCATTTAAAGATAAAGACCGTTTAATTGACTACGTGAAAAATCAGGAAGAACATCACAAAGTAATAAACTTCAGAGATGAATTGATTGAGTTATTGAAAGAGCATGGAATTGAATTTGATGAGAAATATCTGTTATAAACTCCTGTCGAAGAACAAGCCCAACGGGCTTTAATGTGAATAGCCATGGGCGAAACCCATGGAAAGGTAAACCCAATGCGAACCCAACCCCGAACGGGGTTGAACATGATGGTTCGACAATGCAAAATATTCAACCCCTTACGGGGTTGTGCTACCGATGTTCATCATTTTCCATGCATTTCATACATGGCTATTCACATTCAATCGCTTCGCGATTGTCATCAAACAAAAAAACCTGAAATCACAAACAAAATGCTGTGGTTTCAGGGTTTTCAATGGGTATTAAATATCTTATTTTTTCCCTTTTACTTCTTTTACTTCCAGGTTTTTGTAATATACCGGCCCTTTCCGGATCGCAAGAACAATAAGAACAATTCCGGTTATTACAAACGGAATACTCAGCCATTGTCCCATATTCAGGCTCATACCTGCTTCAAATGCCTCCTGATCTTCCTTAATAAATTCTACAAAGAACCGGGCAGTGAAAACCATTATAAAGAATACACCAACCAACATGCCCTGATAATCTTTGGCTTTTGTTTTCCAGTACATGTAAAGCATCACCCCAAAAGTTAAAAGGTAACTCAGCGATTCATAAATCTGTGTCGGATGCTTTGCAACTGTTTCATGGTTGCGTTCGAAAATAAATCCCCACGGCAAAGTCGTTTCAACACCATAAATTTCAGAATTCATCAGGTTTCCAAAACGGATCAGTGCAGCCACAAAAATACTCGGAACCACTACCCTATCCAAAACCCACAAAATTGATCGTTTCGAAACGTTCCGGCTCCATAAAATCATGGCAATTATAATCCCAAGAACTCCACCGTGACTGGCCAGTCCACCTTGCCAAACGTACAGGATTTCAATCGGATGCTGCGAATAATAGTCCCATCCGTAGAAAAACACATGCCCCAAACGAGCGCCAACAATGGTTGCAACAATCAGGTAAATAAACAAGCTTTCGAGCCATTTCGGGTCAATGTTCTCGTGTTTGAACATCTTTTCGCCATGATTGTAGCCGAAAAGG
>JAUYEQ010000149.1 GCA_030691295.1 Bacteroidota bacterium | reverse complement strand
TACGAAGATGATAGGGAACAAACGAATGACCGGCTGCAATTCGGGGCAAAAAGCCTTCGTTGGCCGAGAACAATACCAGATTTTCAAAATCGAGACAGCGTGTTTCCAGCAAACCCATTACCTGCAAGCCCGTGAGTGGTTCACCTTCAAACGGGATAGAAATTCGCCGCAAACTCTGATCGAGCAAACGGTACAATATTTTAACCGGAAAGTCTGGAACATTCAATGCTTCCATCGTATCCTTCAATCGCTGAACTGTCAAAAATGCCTGAAAAAGGTATTCAGACTCCAATTTAACCTGTTCATTTTCTGTGCTGTCAAACTTCAGGGCGAGCTCTTTTAAAACATCCAGAAAATAATTGAGAATGTCCAGCCAGCTTTCCGGACGGGCAAATATTTTTCGGACAAACGGATTTAAATTCAATTCACCGATCTCCAGATAAACCCTGTTCCGTTTGTAAATTCCGGAGACAAAAGTTTTTATTTCGGCATTGACTACAAACTGATGATTCAGAATAGCAACCACTGGCTTGTGATAGAAAACAGGAGACGATCCCGATTTGCGGATATTCTTCTGGAGGCTGATCACCTGCGAAATGAAACCGTAAACTGGCGTGTTCACAAACGGATACCCCATCGTGATATTGATGTCGGCGAAGTTTTTGCCAACCGCCGAAATAACCGGAATCAGTAGATTTTCATCGGCCAGCACAAAAGCGGTATTGTCGAAACGGCTGTTGATTTGGAAGCTTTTAACCACCTGCGGAATATTGATCGCCTGCGCCTGGGTAATATTTCCGGGAACCGAAACCATTGTAATTTTGCGGTTTTTCGGAATAGGCGATTTTTCAGGAACAAAGTGTTTCGGAGCTGGAAAAGCAATCATATTCGTCCGAAGAAACCGGCCTGCTTCGTTTTCATTGTCTTTCAGGTAAAATTCGTCGAAATCCCAGAAGAACAAAGCTTTGTTCAGATTATCCAGTTTTTTAAAAATGGCTTTCTCGCAATTGTTCAGCGCATTAAATCCGATAAACACATATTTTTTCGCTTTCAATTCAACCGGAATTTGCTCAGTCAATCCATCCGCCACATCGCGGTAAATCATTCCTGAATAGGCAATATTTTTTTGCCGAAGTGATTCCCTGAACTGATGATAGATTTCAGCCAGTTTTATCCAGATACCGATGAATTTTTCCTTGTTGAACGAGTGTGGAACTTTTTCCAGATTGCCCCAAAATTCCTCAATGGCGGCTTTTTGTTCCGCAGTCAGGTATTCAAATTGATTTTCAAGGTCTTTCAAATCTGAAATATTCCTGAACAGATCATCGGCATTCAACAAATATTTGTCGATGTCGTCAAAGTCAGACAAAAGAATTTCGCCCCAAAAGAAAAACTCGTCCAATGGTTCCTGATGGCCGGTCACTTTGGAATAGACTTCCTGAAGTTTCAGTACCAATGCCACCTGATCGGCCTGTTGCAAGCCCGACACAGACGAAATCAATTCGCTGATGGTAATTATTTCAGGAGAAAGCATTGACGACTCTACCATTTCGTTCAGGTAGGCCGTAAAAAACACACCCGCTCTCCTACCCGGAAAAACAAGGCAAAAATCGCTCAGTTCGGAACGATGATTGGTATAGAGATAACTGGCAACCTGCTTTAGGAAAGGATTCATACAGAAGTTTTGTGTTTAATCTAAGCTTTTATTCTTTTTTGAAGGGGGTAAAAAGTTTTCGCCTGTTACCACTTTTTTTCCGGTTTTCTGTTCAAGAGCTAGCCGGGCATCTTTGGCTATTTTGCCTCCTTTTTTGCCAGCTTTTGCATTTTCTGTCAGACCCTTTGCTTCATCTGTTTCGGAAAATTCTCCCTGGCCCTTTCAATGCTTTGTTCAGGATCGGCTATTTCTTTCATGCGCTCATACCCCACCTTGGCAAGCCATTGCTTGAAAGGTTCTGCTTTGGGTGATGGAATGGATTGGATAATTCGCAACAATTGCTGGGTATCGGCAATATCAGTCATATAAAACTTACCGTCAGATGACTTCATTTTCGGTTGTCCCAATTTCTGGGACAACTCACTGCCTTCTGTTTGCAATTTGGTTTTTAATGCATTCCAATATTTTCTCGCTCGTGGACTTTCCGTGAGTATCTCTATCACATCAATTACAGAAAAAAACCATTTCTCCTGCACTTCGTCCCAATGAGTACGAACTTTTTTACTTTCGAAAAGCTTGATTGAATCACTGTTTTCCATAAATAAAACGGTTTTGGGTTATTGTAAAAAATGTCTGAACTATGATTTTAGCAGATTTTATGATTTAGCAGATTAAAAAATCCGTACCATCTCTTTATCTGTTTAATCACAGTTAAGATATTATCACAGCTCAGACACTCTTTTGTACTTTGTATTTATAAGTCTCTTAAATTCAAGACTTTTACTACCAAAATTAATCAGAAGCCCCACTTCAATATTATAGGCTTCCAGGTAGTTGATAGCTTGAGCAAGGTGCACATCTTCGAGTTTGATAATTGCTTTAAGTTCAACTGAAATAACCTCTTCAACTAAAAAATCTACTCTTCGAGTGCCAATTTGCTGATTTCGGTAAAAGATAGGCATTTCAAACTCGCGCTTAAAATTCAAATCAAAATAAGGCATCTCAATCTCCATTGCTCTCTGATAGATGACTTCCTGAAATCCATTGCCAAGTGTTTTATGTACCTGCATGGCTGCACCTATTACTTTTCCTGTAATGTCTTTGTACTTATATTCTTCCATGATATATTATATTAAAAAATGTCTATACAACTACTTTACTAAATTTCCATGATTAGTCGGATAAAAATAATCTGTGGAATCTGCTTAATCCATTTAATCACAGTCCAGACAATTTTAGCAAAATTACTCATCATTCACCTGTTAGAATTGTAATTAATTTATCAACAACAGCAAATGAATTTTATAACTTTAGGCACTCTACCAAATCAAACTAATATGAAGAATTATCTGATAATTTCCGCTCTGTTGTTCGTCCTTCATCCGTTATCGGCACAAGACCGCGTTACCGGTTTGCCTTTTGCCACCCGTTCCGAAGTAATTGCACAACATGGAATGGCTTGCACCAGTCAGCCTTTGGCCACACAGGTTGCCCTCGATATTCTGAAAGCCGGCGGAAATGCGATCGACGCGGCAATTGCGGCAAACGCAGTGCTCGGATTGGTTGAACCCACCGGAAACGGAATCGGCGGCGATTTATTTGCCATCGTTTGGGATGCCAAAACACAAAAATTATATGGATTGAATGCCAGCGGAAGATCGCCTTACGATCTGAGTTTTGACTATTTCAGGAAAAATGGAATCACAAGAATTCCAGCATTTGGTCCGCTGCCGGTTTCTGTTCCCGGATGTGTTGACGGATGGTTCGAATTGCACAAAAAATTCGGCAACCTACCCGTTTCTGATATCCTGAAACCTGCTATAACATATGCACGTGAAGGATTTCCTGTTTCAGAGGTAATTGCGTATTACTGGAATTCGAACGCTTTAAAATTGCAAAAGTACCCGGGATTCAAAGAAATTTTTATGCCCGAAGGAAAAGCTCCTGCCAAAGGTGAAATATTCCGGAACCCTTTTCTGGCAGAGACACTCGAAAAAATTGCAACGGGTGGCCGCGATGCTTTTTACAAAGGCGAGATGGCACAGGTAATAGTTGATTACATGAAAGAACAAGGTGGTTTTTTAAGTATGCGCGACCTTGCCGACCATCATTCTGATTGGGTGGAGCCAATTTCGACCAGCTATCGTGGGTACGATGTTTGGGAATTACCGCCAAACGGACAGGGAACTGCGGTTCTTCAACAATTGAATATGCTTGAAAAATTCGATATTGCTTCAATGGGCTACGGAAGTTCAGAATACATGCACGCTTTCATTGAAACAAAGAAACTGGCTTTCGAAGACCGTGCAAAATTCTATTCCGATCCTGATTTTAATCAGATTCCGGTACAAACACTTATCTCAAAAGAATATGCAAAAGAACGATTAAAACTTTATGATTCGGAAAAAGCGGCTAAAAGTGTTCCGGCAGGCAACCTTGAAACCGGAAATACCATTTACCTTACAACAGCTGATAAAGATGGGAACATGGTTTCGCTGATTCAAAGCAATTACCGGGGAATGGGTTCAGGAATGACACCCGGAAAACTTGGATTTGTTTTGCAGGACAGGGGCGAAATGTTTATCATCGATGCCAATCACATGAACAAATATGAACCTCACAAACGGCCGTTTCATACCATTATTCCCGCGTTTATCACAAAAAACGGCAAGCCTTTTATCAGCTTCGGTTTGATGGGCGGTTCGATGCAACCGCAGGGACATGTGCAGATGGTGGTTAACCTGATTGATTTCGGGATGAACCTTCAGGAAGCTGGTGATGCTCCCAGGATTTGTCATGAAGGCTCAAGCGAACCCACCGGTGAGATAATGACAGACGGCGGAATCGTTTATCTGGAAAGCGGAATACCTTATGAAACGGTACGAAACCTGCTGGGGAAAGGCCACCAGATTCAGTACATCAACGGAATTTACGGCGGTTACCAGGCAATTAAATGGGACGAAAAAAACAAAGTTTATTACGGCGCTTCCGAATCGAGGAAGGACGGACAGGCAGCAGGATATTAAAAGTTACTTCCCGCTCCGAACCTTTTTGACCAATTCTGCATCAACCGGATCAAAACTATTTCCGAAACTTGATCGCATATAGGATAACACGTCAGCAATTTCCTGGTCGGTCAATTGGGCATGAGAAGGCATAAATCCTTTGTAAATTTCGCCATTTACTTCAATTTTTCCACTCAGTCCTTTCATCATTATAGCAATTAACTCTTTGGGATCTTTGCCCGCCCAACTTCCCGGACCCAGTGGCGGATGCATTCCCGGTACACCCGATCCGTCTGCCTGATGACAGGTGAGGCAATATTTTGTATAAACGGCTTTCCCCGGATGAACTATTTCAGCTGTTTGACCGGGCAAATTTTCGGAGATTTCTTTCGCCAATTGCTCTGAACTAACGGACTCCACTTTCTTCTTTTTCGCGTTATTCTGGCAAGAAATGAGCGATAAACCAAATAAAATACTGAAAATTAAAGGATTAAATATTCGTTTCATCAATTTTCTTTAGGGTTTCGATGGTCAAGATACCACTATTTTGCAAATAGTTTATTTTGGCTGGTATAAAATCCGGTAAATCCGGCCATTTACATCGTCGGTTACAAACAGTGATCCATCGGGTGCCTGGGCCAATCCACATGGACGGTGCTGTGCGTCTCTTGGACTTTTCACTACCTCAACACCGGCAAAACCAGTGGCAAAAACCTCCCATTCTCCGGAAGGAATTGAACCTTTAAAGGGAACAAATACCACGTGATAACCTTCCTGTGGTTGTGGCGCACGGTTCCATGAACCATGAAATGCCACAAAAGCTCCATTTTTATATTTCTCAGGAAACATATTGCCAGTATAAAACAATACATCGTTTGGGGCAGTGTGGGCTGGAAATGCCATGATCGGATCGTCGGCGGCAGAACATCTTTCAACTTTCAGTCCGTCACCACCATATTCAGGACCCAATACTTTTTTATTCTGTGCCAGATCGAAATAGCAATAAGGCCAGCCAAAATCTGATCCATCTTCAACCAACAGAAATTCTTCAGCAGGAATTTGTGAATTTTGTTCCTCGCTGTATAATTCAGGAAAGAATTGTGAGAGCTGGTCTCTGCCGTGCTGAAGGGCATACAGTTTATTTTCAGTATTGTTCCAGGTAATTGCAACTGCATTTCTGATGCCGGTTGCATAGCGGTAGCCATCTCTGGCCTGATCCTGATTCAAAACATCAGCTTTAAACCGCCAGATTCCACCATGAAGTTCGAGAATCGGACAAGGATCCATCCCCGGCGACCCTTTGGTGCGATCTTGTTCCTGACAGGCATTTGATGGCGCACCAACTGTTACATACATGTTACCTGCCTGATCAAAAGTCAAAGGTTTTGTGGCATGTTGATTATGCACTGTAAATCCACCGGCAATAATTTCGGCATTTTCATCCGGAACCAATTCACCTTCTTTCAATTGGTACCGAACAATCAGTGTATCAGCGCCAAAATAGACATATCCATTGTGGATTTTCATGCCTGTTCCGTCATAAATACTATGATATTTAATAACATCAGCCTTGCCGTCATTATTTTCATCACGCAGGCAAACCATTCCACCTCCATTTTTAACACGGTTGAGCGAAACATACACATCACCGTTCGAATTTATGTCAATGTGTCGGGCATGGCCAATATCATCAGCATAAATAAGTGCCGAAAAACCTTCAGGTAGTTTCAATCCGGCGTTATCTTTATCCGAATGTATGACAGGTTGGCAAGCTCCCAAAAAAGCCAATGCAATAAACCAAAAGGGTATTTTTCTCATGATTAGTTGGTTTTTTAATATTTTAAAACAAAGAAAAGCATTATTGCTTATTTTCGCCAACTATTTTTTTTATACCTACAAAGATGAACCTCAAAGGAATTACCACCATTGTTTTGTTAATACTGTCCAACTCATTCATGACCTTAGCCTGGTATGGGCACCTGAAATTTGGTGAATTAAAATGGTTCAGCAAACTTGGCATCATCTCAATAGTTCTGGTTAGTTGGGGAATCGCACTTTTTGAATACGCCTTTCAGGTACCGGCCAACAGAATTGGATATAACGGTAATGGCGGCCCCTTCTCACTAATCGAGTTAAAAGTAATTCAGGAGGTTACAACATTGCTGATTTTCACCGTATTTTCACTTCTGTTTTTCAAGAACGAAAACTTCAGACTCAACCATCTTATCGGATTCGTATTTTTGATACTTGCCGTTTATTTCATTTTCAAGAAATAAAAAGCTATTCAATATCCCTCTTCTCCCGATTGGAATAGAATTGCTGCAGAATTGAGCCATCGTTGGATTCTTTAGACAATGATTCAATTGTGTTTTGCGGAATATCGCACAAATCGAGCGCCATCAGTCCGTCCAGGCAGTTATTGAATTTTGGATCGACATTAAAACCGATGATTTTCGCGTTCAGTTTAATGTACTTTTTCAGGAGCACAGGCAATCCCGAATTCATCTCATCCAC
The DNA here is from genome assembly GCA_030691295.1 of Bacteroidota bacterium. Taxonomy (GTDB): domain Bacteria; phylum Bacteroidota; class Bacteroidia; order Bacteroidales; family Prolixibacteraceae; genus Aquipluma. The sequence continues at coordinate 2,220 of JAUYEQ010000149.1, read as the reverse complement.
ATCGCCAATAAACTTATCAAGCGAGTTGATATCGGCATCCATCGTTTCCATCAAAACATTCAGATTCGGATCAACGGTTTTGAACTTGTAAGCGTTGCGCGGTGTAATACTTCGGGCAAGTTTCCAATCGTAATGATGTGTCATGATAAATCTGATAATCAAATCTTTTGAAGTGGCTGAGTAATCGTCGCTGATACTCACCGGCCCCATCAGATAGCGATATTCAGGATTCTTCAGGATAAAATACAGGATTCCTTTCCATAAAAGAAACAATGGAATAGGTTTTCTCTGATAATCCTTAACTATAAATGAACGTCCTAACTCCATGGTTTGCTTTAACATATCCTGAAGTTCGTCTTTCAACTTGAATAAACTTTGCACATAAAAACCGCGGATACCGTATTTGTGAATTATTTCGGCGCCTTTTCCAATCCGGTAAGCGCCCACGATCATTTCGGCTTCGGTATCCCAGATAAACATCTGGTGGTAATACAAATCGAATTCGTCCAAATCAATGCTCCGGTTGGTTCCCTCGCCCACCTGACGAAAAGTAATTTCACGAAGCCGCCCAATTTCAAGCAAAACATTGGGAATTCGCTTTGAGGGGGCACAATAAATGGTGTAATTTTTAAGCTTGAAAAGTAGATATTCGCGTGTCAGGTCATTAATTTCCTTCCTGATTTTATCAATTGGCAAGGGTTCAGCAATGGGTTCAACTTTTTGCTGCCGTTTGATCGTATAATTAAAGAAATTCTTTACTTCAATTTTCGAATACAAACAATAAGTACGGGCACGTAGAAACCTGCCATACTGGTAAATATCCGCAAATTTATCCTGTTCAGAAACTGTAATACTGTATCCAATCCTGATCTTGACCGCTTTCTTCCGCTGATACAATATTTCAGTCGGAAGCTTCATTTGGCTCAAGGAAGAATGAATCCTTCCCAACATATAAAATAATCTGCTGTTATTGCCCTGAAAATGAACCGGAACAACCGGAACTTTCTGCTGCTTGATAAATTTCAGGGCAGTGTATTGCCATTGTTTGTCGGAAAGTACCATAAAATCATCAAATTGCGAAACATCGCCTGCCGGAAAAACACAAAGAATTCCCCCATTTCCGAGGTGTTCGGAAGCCTGTTCCTGACCAATTGCAATTGCCCGTTTATCCGCCGTTTTCCGGAAAGGATCTTCTTCAAGAAAAAATTCACTGATCGGATCTATCCTCTGCAACAATTGAGTGGAAACAATTTTAATGTCGGTGCGCAGCGGGCTAAGAATTTTAATCAGTAAAATCGACTCCAAACCGCCAAACGGATGATTTGAGACAAGAATACACGGCCCTGATTTTGGAATCCGTTTCAGCAAAACCTCGCTGTCAAATTCATAATTAATCGACAGAATAGCAAGTAGTTCCTCAACAAATTCAAGCCCTTTTTTAGCTCCGATCTTGTTGTAAACACGGTTCAGCTTATCGAAACGCAACATCAACATCAGAAAACGGGCGAAATGTTCACCACCAAGAAAACTAAGTTTGGGGTTGGCTTTCAGAAAATCCTTTGGTTTGAATAGTTCCATGATAAATAAAAAAGAATTCTTAAAAATGAACATTTTATTTGGTCATTTGTCAAAGTAATAGCGTAATTCGCATTAAAAAATTAATAAATTGAATATTCTATATCAAAAATACGATATCAACGATTGGTTGCCTACAACCAAAAAAGAGATTGAATCGCGGGGTTGGGACAGTGTCGATATCATTTTTTTTACCGGCGACGCTTATGTCGATCATCCGTCGTTTGGAGCCGCAGTAATTGGAAGAATACTGGAAGCAGAAGGTTTAAAAGTGGCTATTGTGCCACAACCCAATTGGCAGGACGACTTGCGCGATTTCAAAAAACTGGGCAAACCCAATTTGTATTTTGCGGTTACCGCCGGAAATATGGATTCGATGGTGAACCATTACACGGCCAACAAGCGAAAACGCTCGAATGATGCCTACACGCCCGGTGGAAAGGCTGGCCAACGCCCCGATTACGCCGCAACTGTTTACTGCAATATCCTGAAAGATTTGTATCCCGATGTTCCGCTGGTGGTAGGAGGAATTGAAGCTTCGCTGCGGCGTGTTACCCATTACGATTACTGGAGCGACAAGCTGAAACCTTCAATCTTGGTGGATTCGCGTGCCGACATGCTTTTTTACGGAATGGGTGAAAAATC
>JAUYEQ010000122.1 GCA_030691295.1 Bacteroidota bacterium | reverse complement strand
GATTTTTGTATTTGTCATTGGTCGGAAAGTGGTGTTTGTTTTTTGTCGAAAGTACTGAATAAAATTACAACATAATTGATACGAGCAAAATAACCTGCCTCACAAAAGGCGATTTGATGGGAGTTGATTCATATTTCCCCGCTTCATTAGGTGTGTTCGAAAAGTTGTATCCATACACATTGTCGAATCCGGCCAGATTGTTGACCATCAGGTGCAGAACGGATTGTTTACCGAACAGTTCCATAAGGTAAGTCAGGCTTAAGCTGATGTCATTGTAAGGCTGGGTTTTGGCATTCATGAAACCTGCGAAATTTGGATCGTGATAGGGCCGGCTGCTGGCAAACGAATAAGTTACCGAAGCATACGTTCGGAGTGGCGGGAGAAACCGTTTGTAAACCAGCGACAAGTTGTGTTCTGATACATAATTTGGAATGGCAGCCATCGGGAAATCTTTGTAATTGCGCCGGGCATTGATCCACGAATACGAAATCCAGTAGTCGGTTAAATCAAAGGTTTCCTTGTCGTGCCAGAAAATGTCAATGCCTTCTGCATGTCCGCTTCCGGAGTTGTTGTAATCCAAAGGATTGGTTGCCAGCGGCTGGTCGAATTTTACCAGATTGCTGTACTTCTTCAGATAACCTTCTATCCTGAAGGTTTTCAGATCCGTCATGTATTGCCAGGTCATCACCGCATGATGCGATTTCTCCGGATTTAACTGAGGTGCAAATTTCAGGTAATCATCCTCAGGATTCTGGTAAAACTGACCACCTGCCAGCGAAACCTGACTGTGTTTTCCGGTTTTGTATGCTCCAGAAAAGCGCGGAACCAGCGTAGTTCCTTTCAGGAGTGAACTGTTTTCGAGCCTTGCCCCAAAACGGGTTGCAAACTTTTTCGAGAGCTTGTATTCTATTTCTGCGAAACCTGAAAGTTGGTTGTTGGTAAAAGGCAACCGAAAATTATCGCCTATCCTGATTTTTTGTTCGTACGAAAAGTTTACCCAATCGCCGCCAAATTTCAGTTCGGTTTGTTCGTTCAAAAAATGGCTGAACCCCAGTTTTGCCTGAAACATCCTCTTATTGGTGGCGACCTGATCGTTGTCCATGTCGATGTTTTGGTGGTCGTAATTCAGGGCAAGTCCCGATTTGATCATCCACTTTTCGCCCAGCATTTCGTTGTAGGTATTGTTCAGATAAACAGTATTGCTGTTCAGCAAAATGTTTTGATTTATACCTGTTTGTGTGTTGGGATAGAGAATTCCGCTGGTACTGTTGTTGAAAGTTCCAAAGACTTTGTACAATCCGGTTTCGCTGGTTTTGTGTCGGTACATGACAGTTCCGTCAACTCCAACCGGACTTTTCAACCAGTCAACCTGCTGTTTGTTGATCGCATTCGAAAGAGCGCCGGTGACATAATCGCCACTGAGTGAAAGTGATGACTTTTCCCAACATTTGGTTGTGGAGGCCATTACCCCGACGGTCATAATTGAAATACTGGATTGATCTTCGGTTTCTACAGAATTGGTTTTCATATCCACTATGGATGACAAGGCCTGTCCGTATTCGGCAGAATAGGCGCCTGTACTGAATAAAGTTCCGCTGAAAAGCAAAGGCGAAAATCGTCCGCGGGTTGGCATATCGGGCATTTTCGACATGTACGGCGACGAAACCAACATGCCGTCCATAAATGTTTTGGTTTCGTAACCTTCGCCACCCCTGACGAAAACCCTTCCGTCTTCGCCCACTTTCTGAACTCCGGGCAGCGTGCCAAGTGCGCCAAAAATATCGCCCTGCGCGCTGGGTGTTGTGGCAACATCAAACATCTGCAGAATAACTGCTTTTTTCTCGTCGCCCGCTTCAAATGATCCGGCATTGATCACCACTTCGTCAAACTGATCGTCAGATTCCTGCAAAACAATGTTCAGGGCAATCGTTTTCGCGCTGTCCAAATCCAGCTTCCGGAGAAATGGTTTGTAGCCAATAAATGTAACTGAAAGCTGCTGAGCGCCTTTCCTGCCGGTATTAAAACTGAAATTGCCAAGGCTGTCAGCCGTGGTTCCGTCGTAAGTTTCCTGAAGAAAAACATTGGCTCCGGCAAGTGGCAATTTTTTTTCATCGGTTACCTTCCCTGTAATTGTAACCTGGGAGATGGCGCAAATCTGAAGCAAGAGTAAAGCGAATAAAATGAATAGAGGTTTCATGATTTTTTTATTCAAATTAACGGTGGAAATGCACGGAGAAAAATTATAAATGACCGGATCGTTGTTTGTTCAGGATGAACCGTTAAATCCGTCGATGAATTAATTTGTGAACTTAGCAAAAACCTTCACTCAGAAACAATTTATAGACTTCTGAACAGTTAATTATAGCAGAAATATTATTTTTGCCGGCATGAGGTCAATTAAATCGCTTTTACTCCAATTTCTCCTGATATTAAGTGCTGCAAGCATATTTGCACAAAGCAACAATGCCACTTTATTTGGAAAAGTAACCGACGAAAACGGAAAGCCAGTTGAGCTGGCAAACATTTCACTGAAGAATTCGACCATCGGAACAGTTTCGAACCGCGACGGTGAATATCTTTTGCGCATTCCGGCAAAAAGAACGGTCGTTATTGCTTATTCAATGATTGGATACCAGATGGTTGAGAAAACAATAACTGCAACTGAAGAGCAACGAATAAACATCGATGTCGTTCTCCGGCAAATTGATCAGGAAATTGGCGAAGTTCAAGTGACCGAGCACAGGCGTAAAAAAAACAACATGGACCGGATTGACGCCAAATATCTTACCAGCATTACCGATGCCGGAACCGGTGGGGTAGAAGCACTGATAAAAACCCTTCCCGGTGTATCTACCAACAACGAATTGAGTTCACAATATTCCGTCAGGGGTGGAAATTTTGATGAAAATCTGGTGTATGTAAATGATATCGAGGTTTATCGGCCAATGCTCATTCGCGCGGGTCAGCAGGAAGGCATGAGCTTCATCAATTCAGACATGGTTTCTTCCATCGAATTTTCGGCAGGTGGTTTCGACGCAAAATACGGTGATAAAATGTCGTCGGTACTTGATATAAAATACCGCAAACCAACCGAATTTGCAGGTTCTGCATCTGTCAGCCTTTTGGGAGGTTCGCTTCAACTGGAGGACTTGAGCAAAAATGGAAAATTTTCGCACATTACCGGAATCCGCTACAAAACAAATCGATATTTGCTGGGAACGCTCGACGAAAAAGGAGAATACAATCCGCGTTTCATCGATGCCCAAACGTATCTGACCTATAAATTCAGCAACGCATTTGATGTTTCATTTCTGGGCAATGTGGCTCAAAATCAATACAATTTCATTCCGCAAACACGTAAAACAAGTTTTGGTACATGGAACCAGGCATACAACGCAACGGTCTATTTTGAAGGTCAGGAAGTCGATAGATTTGCTACAGTCACAGGAGCCTTGGTTGCAAATTACCATCCGGGCGACCGTCTGAACATGAAATTCATCGCATCGGCTTTTCATTCAAAGGAGGAAGAAACGTATGACATCAAAGGAGATTACTACCTGAACGAACTGGAGCGCAATCTGGGATCTGATAATCTGGGTGACAGTGTGTTGAATATTGGTATCGGAACATTTATAAATCATGCACGCAATTATCTGGATGCCACCGTTTACAGCTTCGAACACAAAGGTGCCTACAATTCTGAAAGCCACCTTTTAAATTGGGGTATCAAGGCTCAGATTGAAATGATTGACGATAAGATGAACGAATGGGTTTTACGCGATTCAACCGGATATTCATTGCCGCACAAACAATTCGATCCGTCGAAACCTTATGATCCGAGTGCGAAACAGGAACTTAGACTGTACAGCACAACGAACACCGATCACAGCATGAGTTCGGCGCGTTTTACGGCCTATGTTCAGGATACGTATCAAATTCCGATCAACAAAGGAGCTTTGTATGCCACCGGCGGGATTCGTGCGCAATACTGGTCGTTTTCCGATGAATTTTTGCTGAGCCCGCGCGGTGCTTTTCGCTACTATCCCGATTGGAATGCCAACTTTGTGTTTCATCTTTCAGGAGGAGTTTACACCCAGCCCGCATTTTACAAAGAGTTGAAAGACCGCAATGGCTTAATTTATCCGAATACCAAAGCGCAGCGCTCAACCCAGGTGCTTTTCGGAACTGACTATATTTTTCGGGCATGGGACCGGCCTTTTAAATTCAGTTCGGAAGCCTATTTTAAGGTGATGAAAAACCTCACTCCTTACCAGATTGACAATGTTCGCATCAGGTATTTGCCCAATCAAACCGCCAACGGATATGCTACCGGTTTGGATATGAAAGTGAATGGCGAATTTGTTAGCGGAATTGAATCGTGGGCCAGCCTTTCAATTATGAAAACGGAAGAAGACATTCTGAAAGATGGTCATGGTTATATTCCGCGTCCAACCGATCAGCGCTTCAATTTCAGCGTATTTTTTCAGGATTATTTCCCCGGGAATCCAACCTGGAAAATGAACCTGACCGCTTTTTACGGTTCGAGGCTTCCAACCGGGCCACCAAATTCGGAACGTTACATGGACCAGTTCCGAATTCCTCCTTACCGGAGAATTGACCTTGGCTTTTCAAAAGTGCTGATCAGTCAGGATCACAAGGATTTCAGGTACAAAGCGTTCAATTCAATCAAAGACATGTGGCTGAGCCTTGAAGTGTTTAACTTGTTGGGCATCAACAATACCATTTCGTACTTGTGGGTGGCCAATAATACCGGCGACTTGTTTGGCGTACCTAATTACCTGACCAAAAGGAAAGTGAATTTGAAACTGACAGTTAAGTTTTAATAAATGCAACTAAGATTATTCCAAGCCGATGCTTTTACTTCCGAGTTGTTCAAAGGAAATCCGGCAGCAGTGATACCATTGACAGAATGGCTTCCAGACGAAACCATGCAACAAATTGCTGAGGAAAACAACCTTTCGGAAACCGCTTTTTTTATTTCTGAAGGCGATCATTTTCACATTCGCTGGTTTACGCCCAAAGCTGAGGTAAACCTTTGCGGACATGCAACGCTGGCAACGGCCCATATTTTATTCAATGAATTGGATTTTGCGGGAAAGCACATTGATTTTAACAGCCGAAGCGGAATGCTGACGGTCAGAAAAATTGACGATAAGTTACAACTCGACTTTCCTGCTGATTTTGTTCAAGCGGTTGATGCAGTTCCTGTTTTTGCAGAAACTTTCGGCGTTCATCCTTTAGCAACCTTCAAAGGAAGAACCGATTTCCTTTTGCTGTTTGATTCAGAAGAAACAATCCGAAAATTTCAGCCAGACATTTCATTATTGCTGTCTACCAATGCCCGCGGAATCATCGTTACTGCGAAAGGAAACGAAGTTGATTTTGTAAGCCGCTTTTTTGCACCTGCGGTGGGTGTCAATGAAGATCCGGTGACCGGTTCAGCACATACAACTTTAATTCCGTTCTGGGCAAAACGATTCAACAAAACCGAATTGACCGCACTCCAACTTTCAGAAAGAGGTGGCCAGCTTTGGTGCAAACTTGATGGGGATCGGGTTTTGATTGCCGGTAAAGCGGTGACTTATTTGAGGGGCCAGATTGAGGTTTGAATCATTATTGATCAACCAAATAGAGGAACTTATTACCTCAATCTTCCAGAGAAAATTCTTAGATTTACAGACTCAAACTTAAAAAGATGACTACTCTTCAATTAAAAAGGTTACTTATCAATCGTATCAATGAAATTGATGATATTGCATTTTTAAATGAAATAAAAAGTATTCTGGACTCTAAATCCAAACAACAGATACTTAAACTAACTCAGGAGCAACGCCTGGAAATTCATGAATCAAAAAAAGAGATTGAGAAGGGTTATTATATCGAACAATCCGAAATTGATCAAGAAGTTGAAAGATGGGCAAACGAAAAATAATTTGGTCTTATAGGGCAAGAATCAGGCTTTTCCAGATTCTCGAATTCTATGCTGAACGAAATAAGAGTAAGATATATTCCCTGAAATTAAACAAAGAAATTAATAAACAATTGTCTCATATTCAAACACAACCAGAGATGGGAATAAAATCAGAAATCGAATCTGTTCGTGGATTGGTTTTTGAAAACTTTATTATTTTTTATGAGATAGAACCAAAACAAATTATAGTCCATACAATTTGGGATTGTCGTCAGAATCCGAAAGATTTAAACATCATTAACATTTGTTTTTTTTTTTCATCTTATTTGAAGGGCGAGATTGAAATCCACATGAGTGAGGGCTAAAGCCCAATGATAGCAGTACTTTCAATTCCGTCACATGAATGTGACGGCAAAGGATATCGCTCTGATCCACTAAACTGATTGTTCATTGCACTATCCTTTGCCGTCTGGCTTTAGCCGACGGAATTGATTGAGAACTTTCTTCCCTGCGATTTGTTTCCCTTTTCAAATTAAGAAAAGGGAAAACATGCAAAACGAAAAATATACCAACGAACTGATTCACGAAACATCGCCGTATTTGCTGCAACATGCACATAATCCGGTGAACTGGCAACCGTGGGGAGAAAAAGCCCTGAATCAGGCAAAATCGGAAAACAAACTTTTACTCATCAGCATTGGCTATTCGGCTTGTCATTGGTGCCATGTGATGGAGCACGAATCGTTTGAAGATACGGATGTGGCTCACGTGATGAACCAACATTTTGTGTGTATTAAAATCGATCGGGAAGAGCGACCGGATATCGATCACATTTACATGACCGCGGTACAGCTTTTAACCGGACGTGGAGGCTGGCCGCTCAACTGCATAACTTTGCCCGATGGACGCCCCATCTGGGGAGGAACGTATTTCCTGAAAGATAGCTGGGTGGAAGCACTGAATGCTGTTTCTGTTTTTTATGCCGAAAATCCTGAAAAAACAGAGGAATATGCAGCGAAATTGCATCGGGGAATCGAGCAAAATTCGTTGACTTCTGTTTCAAACAGTCAAACGAATTCAGATTCATTGTTGCTGCCAGCCCTTCTTTCAAAATGGGGCAATCAATTCGATACCAAAAATAGCGGTACCAAAGGCGCTCCCAAGTTTATGCTTCCAAACAACTGGCAGTTTTTGCTTCGCGCTGGCCATCAATTTCAGGATAAAAAGATTTCTGATCAGGTAAAACTGACCCTGCAAAAAATGGCATTTGGTGGATTGTACGATCAGATTGGCGGCGGTTTTGCCCGCTATTCTACCGACGAAATCTGGAAAGTTCCGCACTTCGAAAAAATGCTGTACGACAATGCCCAGTTGCTTGGATTATATGCCAACGCTTTTAAAACAGAACCGAATCCAACCTACAAACAGGTAATTGAAGAAACAATTGAATTCATGAAGCGTGAACTGCTTTCTTCTGAAGCTGGATTTTATTCGGCGCTTGATGCCGACAGCGAAGGCGAAGAGGGCAAATTCTATGTCTGGACGAAACCTGAACTCGAACTGATATTAAAAAATGATTTTGCTCTTTTCAGTGAATATTTCAATGTCAATTCGCTGGGATTCTGGGAGCACAATCAATACATTCTGCTGCGGACGGAGGAAAATGCATCGTTTGCAGCCAGTCATCAACTTCAGGAAGAAGAGCTGGAAGCCAAACTGAGGAATTGGAAATCGCTGTTGCTTGCTGAACGCGAAAAGAGAATTCGCCCCGGGCTCGATGATAAAATCCTGGCTTCGTGGAATGCAATGACCATAACCGGGTTGCTCGGTTGCTACAATGCATTGGGGAAAGACGAATACCTTCAGTTGGCGCTGGAAAATGCAATGTTTCTGAAATCAAAAATGATTGGAACCGACGGTCGCCTGCTTCATTCGTTCAAAAACAACCGGGCAAAAATCAATGGATTTCTGGAAGATTATGCTTTTGTTATAGAAGCATTTACCGCAATATTTGAATGCACCGGTGAGAAAAATTGGCTCGATGAGGCTGCCCGTTTGACAAAAATTACACTAACAGAATTCTTCGATAATGAAAAGAATGTCTTCAGTTTTACATCCAATGATCAGAAGGATCTGATTACACGGACTTATGAAATTCACGACAATGTGATTCCTGCGTCAAATTCGGTGATGGCGAAGAATTTATTCAGGTTGTCGTATTTGCTCGATCGCCCTGACTACCGAAAGATTTCCCGCGAGATGCTTGATTTGGTCAGCGGCAATATGGTCGATTATCCTTCAGGTTACAGCAATTGGTCGCAACTGATGCTGGATATGACCGGAACTCATTTTGAGGTTGCAATCATCGGCGAAAATGCATTGAATTTATTAAAAGTACTTCAGGTAAACTATTTGCCTCAGGTTGTTTTTTGTGCCGGTACTTCAGAAAATGATTTGCCTTTATTGGCAAACAGATTCGTAGCGGGAAAAACATTGATTTACATTTGTCAGGACAACAGTTGCCAACTTCCGGTAGAAACGGTGGAGGAAGCGCTTGCATTAATCATGAAAAAATAGTGATCGAGTGTTCAGTCGCAGTGTTCAGTCGCAGTGTTCAATAATCAAGTAGCTGACTGACTTGGAATTTGGAATTTGAACTGGGGGCATAGGGCCCGGAGCGTGGGGCATGGGAACCAAGATCGGCACGCAAACTTGAAACTTGAAACTTGAAACTTTGAACTTGAAGCTTTTTATCATGAAAGACACACGCAAAATCATCCTCTACATCGCCATGAGTTTGGATGGATACATTGCCAAACAAGATGATGATATTTATTGCGATGGCGGAGCCGAAACGGTTCATCAATTGCTTCAGGAAGATATGATTGATGAGTTAACCATTTCTATTATCCCCATTTTTCTGGGTGATGGAATACGGCTGTTCAAAGGTGGTCTTCAGGAGCTGAAGCTGCAACTTGTTAATGTCAAATCGTTTGAAAAGGGGCTGGTTCAGATGAGATATATTCGGATGCGGAATTGAAAATAAAATCACGAAACCTTTTTCAAGATTTCGTGATTTTTTATTGAGTGTTAACGATGTTATTTTCGCGCCAGTTCTCTTACGTAATGAACAATCATCCAGCGTTTTTCGGCGGGAATTTGTCCTCCATGCGGCCCCATCAATCCTGCGGCTGATCCACGTGTAATGACATGAAAAATCTCGCCATCGGGTTTTTCTTTCAAATAATCATCAATCAGATTCCTGGGTTTTGCCGGAAACATTTTACTGGTAAAAAGATGTCCGTTTCCATCGCCCAATTCACCGTGACAACTCAAACAAAATATTTGATACTGACGTTTCCCTTCTACCAAAACTTCAGGTGTTAGAATAACGGGGTTTTTAAGTTCTATTCCTGCTCTTGTCTGTTCTTCCAGCGATTTTGATCCATAAGGATAAGGTGTGAAT
>JAUYEQ010000121.1 GCA_030691295.1 Bacteroidota bacterium | reverse complement strand
TACTCTTAATTTCATGTTCTTTTTTTTATATTTAATAATTAAACAATTTCCAATAATTCTACATCAAAGATCAGCGTTGCATTTGGTCCGATCAATCCACCGGCACCTTGCTCTGCATAAGCCAGTTCAGAAGGAATATAAAGTTGCCATTTTGCACCAACCGGCATTAACTGAAGCGCTTCGACCCATCCCTGAATAACTCCGCTTACCGGAAAAACTGCCGGTTGCCTACGTTCAACAGAACTGTCGAATACGGTTCCATCGAGCAATGTTCCATGATAATGGCATTTCACTTCATCATCAATTGTCGGAAAGCCACCATATCCTTCTTTCAGTATTTTGTACTGCAATCCAGACTCAGTTTCAAATACGCCTTTATTCTCAATATTTTTCGAAAGGAACATGTATCCTTCTTCCAGGTTTTTTAGAGCTTCAGAATCGTTATTGGCTGTCATAAATTCCTGCAATATCAAACTGGCTTCATCCATTGGTATTTTAGACTTGTTTCCGGCAAAAGTATCCTGAAGTCCTGCCAAAAATTGCAGGGCGTCAATATTTTTTACTCCGGATTGCAATAAGTTTGATGATATAGATAAACCCAATGCGTAGGAGAACTCTTCCAACTTGCCTTCGAACTGATTATCAGCCATTATTTTCCTTTGATTTTAAGGCTACGAATATAGAGTAATTTTTATTACCATCGAATAGCTTAAAAGGTCTTTTTCCCTCTCAAAATTTCTTTTTTACCAGTCGGGCCGGGAATTCGTTCCATTGAGAAACCGGCAGCAGCCAATGACCGTCGTACCGCACCTTTTGCACAGTAAGTAACTAAAATTCCATCGGCCTTTACTGTGGCAGCAACTTTGTGCAAAACCTGTTCAGTCCACATTTCGGGTTGCTTCCCGGGAGCAAAGGCATCGTAATAAACCAGATCGAATTGAGGCGTTTCATCAAACTGAAAAGTCATCAGGTCGGCTTGATTTTTTTTTAATTTGAATCTTTCTGGAATTTCAATGGTTTCATCCCATTGAGATTTGTGCATCTTGCTGAATATCGGTGAATATTCAGAAAAAACTTCAGTCGGATAATTTAAAATTGAGTATTCTGATTCAGTTAAAGGATACTTTTCCAGACAGAAGTAATTCACCGAAATGTTTCTCTTTTGTGAATAACAATAGGTTAGATAGGCATTGAGTCCGGTTCCAAAACCAATTTCAAGTACTGAGATTTTATTTTTTTTTGTTTGTAGCAGTCCCTGTTCAATGTAAATATGCAGCGATTCCTGAATGGCTCCGTGAACCGAATGATAGTGTTCGTCCATTTCAGGAATAAAAATGGTGTGAGAGCCATCTTCAGTTGTCATTAATAATCGTTCCATAAAAAAATGAATAATTAAAAGAACGCGAAAATAGTTAAATTTACCGCCTTAAGTAAAATTGGAGGTTTAAATGTTAATAAAAATCTATCCGGAAAACCCCAACCCAAAGGAAATTAGCCTGGTGGTCGATGTTTTAAAAAATGGGGGATTAATTATATATCCGACTGATACGGTTTACGGACTTGGCTGTGACATTACAAATGCAAAAGCCGTTGAGAAAGTAGCACGATTCAAGAATGTGAAAGTTGAAAAATCAAATTTTTCTTTTATCTGTATCGATTTAAGTCAATTGGCCGATTTTTCGAAACCGATATCCAATCAGGTATTTAAATTACTGAAAAAATACCTGCCCGGACCATTTACATTTATATTGAATGCAAACAGCAATGTTCCTAAATATTTCAAGGGAAAAAAGCGAACAGTTGGAGTCAGAATACCCGACAGTCCGATTATTTTGGAAATTGTACGTGTACTTGGAAATCCCATTATGTCAACTTCGATACATGACGAGGATGATATTCTGGAATATTCCACCGATCCGGAATTGATTCATGAGAAATTTAAAGATATAGCGGATATGGTTATTGATGGTGGATATGGTCATAACATTCCTTCAACTATTGTTGATTGTACTGAAGATGTTCCGGTAATTATCAGACAGGGAAAAGGCGTTTTTGAAGATTAGTTTATTTTTTCCAGAAAGCGGGAGAAAATAAAACCAATACCGTAAATAATTCAAGACGGCCAATTAACATTAAAAAACTCAGGAACCATTTGCCTGCCGGGTGAAGGGCGCTGAAGTTTTCAGCTGGTCCGAATATTCCCAACCCCGGTCCAATATTTCCCAGTGAAGTTGCTACAGCTCCCATTGCCGAAGGTAAATCGGGAACGACCAACATCAATAGGATTGTACTGACAAAAAATATCACAAAATAAAACATAAAAAATGCAAGTACGTTATTAATTATCTGTTCCGTAACGGGCTTATCATTAAAACGAACCGGAATAATAGCATTTGGATGAATAATGCGTCGCAGCTCATAATAACTATTTTTGAGCAGCAAGACGATCCGCATAATTTTTAAACCTCCACCTGTTGAACCGGCACTTCCCCCAAAGAAGAATCCGGCAAACAAAACCATTGTAAGAAATGGAGTCCAGTGCAGATAATCAACTGTTGCATAACCTGTTGTGGTTATGATGGATGCAACCTGGAAAATGCTGTCGCGAAAAGCCTGTTCAACACCAAATTGTGTTGAAACCAAAAGTCCAGCAGTAATAATGATGGTGAATCCTGCAATGAAAAATAAATAATATCTAAGTTCTTCGTTTTCAATGGCTTTTCGGAATCTGCCTGTAAACAACAAATAGGAAATAGTAAAGTTTGTACCGGCAAGAATCATAAAAAAGGTGATCACATATTGGATAAAAGGAGAAGTCCAGTATGCGACACTTGCCTGTTTTGTTGAATAACCACCAGTTGCCATTGTCGTAAATGAATGATTGATTGCATCAAAAAAAGTCATTCCGCCAATCCACAATAAAACAGTTTCCAAAAGAGTGAAGAATAAATAAATTGCCCACAAGCTTTTTGCGGTAGAATTAATCCGTGGGCTGAGCTTATCAGCAACAGGTCCGGGAACTTCAGCTGCGAAAAGCTGCATTCCACCGATGCCAAAAATTGGCAAAATGGCAAGACTAAGCACAATAATCCCCATTCCTCCAAGCCATTGGGTCATGCTTCTCCAGAAAAGAATGCCATGAGGCATCGATTCGATATCAGTTAAAATTGAAGCTCCGGTGGTGGTAAAACCTGACATGGTTTCGAAAAATGCATTGGTCAGGTTAGGAATGGTATTGCTTAAAATAAAAGGTAAACTTCCAAAAAAAGAAAACAGTACCCAAACCAAAGTGACAATGACAAAACCTTCCCGTTTCCCTATTTCTTTTCGGGCTTTTCGGGTAATAGCCAAAATCAGTAACCCGGTAGCTGAAGTAATTAGTGTAGAGAGGAATAAACCCCCCATATCTGGTCCGCCATAAATTGTTGCCACCAAAGAAGCAATCAGCATTGCCAGACCTTCCACAACCAATAGGAATCCAAGTATTCGGATAATAAATTTAAAATTTAACATTTAACATTTAAAAATAACTTGAATTTTATTTGAAAAATTTTTCCAATTTATTGATAGAGGATGTTTTTGTTAAAACAATAACCAGGTCGCCAACTTTAATTTGGGTATCGCCATTAGCAACAAATCCAGTATTTCCACGAACAATTCCGCCGATAATTATATCTTCAGGAAAGTCAATTTCTGAGATCGGTTTTTGTGTGATTTTGGATTCCGTTTTTATTTTAAATTCAAAAACTTCGGCATCAGAGGCGGTTAAACATTTTACATGAGAAACAGATGTGCCAACAGTGTATTTGTAAATATAACTTGCTGCCAGTAATTTTTTATTAATAATGCTGCCAATCCCCATTCCTTCAGCCATGGTTAAAAAGTCGGTATTTTCGATTTCAGCCACTGTTCGCCGAACACCGTATGATTTTGCAAGGTGACACGAAAGAATATTTGTTTCAGAATTTCCGGTAACAGCAACAAATGCATCCATCTTTTCCAGCGATTCCTCTTTCAATAATTCAAGATTCCGACCATCGCCGTTAATGATGAGCGCATTCCCAAGTTTTCCGGCAACTTTTATACAACGTTCACGATCAGCTTCAATGATTTTAATATTGTATTGATCTCCAAGTTTTTCGGCTGCCTTTTGGGCTATCCGGCTACCTCCTATGATCATGATATTCTTAACTTCAAAAATTTCCTTTCCTGAAATTTCAAGTATCAGATTCTGATTGGTTTTCGTGGTTATGAAAAAAACAATATCCTCACTTTGAATGATATCTTTTCCGTGTGGAATAATAACATTTGGTCCCCGATTGATCGCCACGGCAAGTATATCTTTGTTAATGTGGGAAATGTCTTCAAGCGATTTATTTACAATAGGTGCATTCTTTCGTATCTTAATGCCCATTAAAATAAGTTTGCCTCCTGAAAATTCAATCATTTCGCGGGTTCCAACTTGTTTGATCGAATTCACAATTTCTTTCGCAGCCAGATTTTCAGGATAAATTACTTCATCAATACCAAAACGTAAAATTCGTTCCCGATTCTTTTCAGAAAGGAATTCACCGTTGTTAACCCTTGCCACAGTTCGTTTTGCACCAAGATCTTTTGCAATAATACATGCAAAAAAGTTCCTGTCTTCAAACGGTGTAACTGCAATAAATAAATCTGCCTTTGAAACGCCTGCATCCTGCAGGTCTCTGAAAGAATTTGCAAAACCAGTCAGGGGCATTAAATCAACCTGGCTTGAAATACGTTGAAGCTTTTCCGGATCTTCATCAATCAAAACAATATCGTG
Source organism: Bacteroidota bacterium (assembly GCA_030691295.1). Classification (GTDB taxonomy): domain Bacteria; phylum Bacteroidota; class Bacteroidia; order Bacteroidales; family Prolixibacteraceae; genus Aquipluma. Next base: position 748 of record JAUYEQ010000121.1, on the reverse strand, counting down.
GTTCACCTTACTTAACATTCTGGCAAGGTGGGTTCCAACTTCTCCTGCTCCTACAATTACAATTTTCATTTCCTGAGATAAATCAATAGTTTGAGCTGGCAAAATTACACTAAAAAAATCTGTTTTTTATGAAATTAACCTAAAAGCAGTAAATCATTTATCGTTGATTTAATTCAAGTTCAAACAAACAACCTCTTTGAATTTTGAAACAAAATCAATTGAATATAGCTGACTTTTTTTTAGGCTCAAATTTTCACCAGGAAGTATTGTGTTTGTGATTTTTATATTGGCTAATTCCGGATTATTAATTCTGAAATTCTCCAAATCATGGCTTTGAATACGGAATTTTAGATTGTCAGTCATGTCGATCCGGCAATTCAGAAAATTGATTGTTTGGTCGTTAATTTTCAAATCAGAAGATTCAAAATTATTCATGGTAACGGGTTTTATAAACTTCGGTTTTTCAATTTTCAAATGATTGCATACATTTTGTATCATATTCATTTCCTGATCAGTAATTGAATTTTGTCCGTATGACAAAACGTAATTGCTGCGATTATTGATTAAATGAATCAAAGTGTTTTTAGAATTATATACATAAACGGTTTTTTGATTGAATAAATCGGATTTTGTCCATAAAGCATTGATTTGAAAAGTAATTAAAAGTACGAGTCCGCCAAACATCCATGTTTTATTTTTGGTGAATCCGTAAACAACAAATGCAGCGATAAACCAAAAAAGAATCCAT
>JAUYEQ010000119.1 GCA_030691295.1 Bacteroidota bacterium | reverse complement strand
TAAACATTTTTTGCTCTTTTTATTATGAAAGCAAGATACATAAAACAATTTAAATATATAAGCAAATATCTGATTATTAATAATTTAAAAACACAAATCACTTTTCGGAGTGGACTCAAAATTATAAACAATGCAAAAAGGAAAAATAGGCGTAACCAGTGACAATTTATTTCCAATAATTAAAAAGTTTCTCTACTCCGATCATGACATCTTCCTTCGTGAAATAATTTCGAATGCAGTTGACGCCACACAAAAACTCCGCACCCTGGCATCCAAAGGTGATTATTCAGGCGATATTACGAACGCCAAAGTGAGCATAAAAATTGACAAGGAATCAAAAACCATTACCGTTTCAGACAACGGTATCGGGATGACTGCCGAAGAAGTTGAAAAATACATCAACCAGATTGCTTTTTCAGGAGCCGAAGAGTTTCTTGAAAAATACAAGAATGATGCGAATGCGATCATTGGTCACTTTGGACTGGGATTTTATTCTTCGTTCATGGTATCAAGCCAGGTTGAAATCTTCTCCAAATCATACCGCGAAGATGCTACTGCCATTCGTTGGGAATGCGATGGAAGTCCGGAATACATGCTGGAAGAATCGGATAAAACAACTGTTGGAACCGACATCGTAATGCACATCAATGCCGATTCAGAAGAATTTCTGGAAAAAGCAAGGGTTGAAGATATCCTGAACAAATACTGTAAATTTTTGCCGGTGCCGGTGGTTTTCGGTAAAAAAACAAGCTGGAAAGACGGCAAGGAAGTGGACACAGACGAGGATAACCAAATCAACGATGTGGCTCCGGCATGGACCAAAAAACCGGTGGACCTGGATGATGAGGCTTACAATAAATTCTACCACCAGTTGTACCCAATGGCAGAAGATCCGCTTTTCAACATTCACCTGAATGTGGATTATCCGTTCAACCTGACCGGAATTTTGTATTTCCCGAAACTGAAAAACACCATCGAAGTTCAGAAAAACAAGATTCAGCTATACAGCAATCAGGTTTTTGTTACCGATTCGGTGGAAGGTATTGTGCCTGAATTCCTGACTCTTCTGCACGGCGTAATCGATTCTCCGGATATTCCGCTGAACGTTTCACGTTCGTATTTGCAGAGCGATTCGAATGTCAAAAAAATCAGCAGCCATATTACCAAGAAAGTGGCTGATCGTTTGTCGCAACTGTTTGTTGATAAACGCGAAGATTTTGAAGCAAAATGGGACGACCTGCGTTTGTTCATCGAATACGGAATGCTGACCGAAGATAAATTCTACGACAAAG
>JAUYEQ010000116.1 GCA_030691295.1 Bacteroidota bacterium | reverse complement strand
GGTAACTCCTGAACGTGAGGATATTCGTGGGCTGAATTTATGGTTTACGGTAGTGCGGAACGAATATTTACCTTCGGTACTTTCAATATAATCAGTTGGAAGCAATTCAAAATCAAATGTGTATTCTTTTTTGTCCATTCCATATCTCATCCCATCGGCACTAAGTGTTGTTTGCAGGTATGTTTTTGTTCCAAAAGAAATACGGTGTGAAAACCCAATCGCTCCAAAGCGGTTGAAATAGTCCTGACCTGTACGATCATAGTCGGTTTTCCAATTTAAGGTATCCGAATCTGCTTCTTTTTTATTGGTATCATTGGCTCCCATCGCCCAAAATGAAAATGTACCGGCTTTTTGTGTAGGAAAATCGAACTTGAAAGTCAAATCCTGAAAGGTTGGTAAATTGGGGAAATCGGTTAGCTTGCCCAAAAGAGCGAGGGTTGAGTAACGATAATTGAACAGGTAAGTTGATTTTTTGCCTTTTGTAAACGGACCTTCAGCAGAGAAATCAATACCACTTGTTCCGATTCCTGCGGTGTATTCACGTTTCTCAGTATTACCGGTTCGCATTTTTATATCAAATACACCCGAACTGGCATTGCCATATTCAGCCGGAAATGCTCCTGTGTAGAAATCGGAATTCCGGAGCATTTGGTTACTCAATACTGTATAACCTCCACCGCCAACAAAATCAACATTGGGAAAGTGAAATGCAGCTGGTATATCAACCCCTTCGAATCGCCACAAAACTCCTCTTGGCGAATTTCCCCTGATTATAATTGCATTGTTTGTTGTTTGAGTTGTAGCAACACCTGCGAAGGCTGAAGCTAATCGGGCAGGATCATCCAATCCACCGGCATAGCGACTGGTTTCCTCTACACTAAAGGTTCGTGCACTTAAAGTAGCCATTGAGTTCATCGGCTTGTCCTTGCTCGAATTAGCGCTCACAACCACTTCATTAATCAATACAGTAGATTCCTTCATCTCAATGGTAAGTACAACTTGCTTTCCGGAGCCCACAAGGACTTCCGAAATAGTTAATGGTTCGTATCCAAGATAACTGGTTTTGAAATTATACCGTCCCATCGAAATATTGACAAAACGGAAATTACCATCAAAGTCGGTAATTGTGCCCAACATAGGTTCCGTACCTTCAACTATTATGGTTGCTCCAATAAGCGGAATTTTGGTATCTCCATCTATTATCTTCCCCCTAACAGTCTGCATTATATCGCTTTGTGAAAATGAGAATAACGAGTGCATTGATAAAAGAATGATCAGAACTGTGAATTTACTGCGTCCTTTTGTGCGTTTCATTTATTTCCTTTTAATAATGTTGAGTAATCGGTTTGAAAATTTCAGAACAAATGTAGATTTCCCCCAACATGCATAAGATTATTATATGACAGGAGTGTCATTTTGATTGTTGAACGCCTGATATATGGATTCAGATTGGCCAGGTACATTGCAAAAAGCGAAATATGCCAGAGGTGCTTATCGTGATAGAGATTTTCTGAGTCCATTTTTAGTAATAGAATTAAATTTAATCAATTGATTTGTAGTGTTTAAATATTTCCTATTATTACATAGTACTACCAAGAGGTTTGACTATGCGAAAACACATTGATATTCAGTTTGAAGACAATTTGTCGGTTCCAAAATACCGGCAGATCATTGATGCCATTCAGCAAAAAATCAACGCTGGAGAGCTGAAAAAGGGAGATAAAATACCCTCGCTGAACATGTTTTGCCAGCAATACGGTTTGTCGCAGGACACGGTTCTGATGGCTTACAATGAACTGAAAGCGAAAGGGATTATTACTTCGCAGGTCGGAAAAGGTTATTTTATTCAGAATGAAAATACAGATTTCAGACACAAGGTCTTGCTGGTTTTCGACCGCCTGACCGCCTATAAGGAAGAGCTTTACGAGTCGTTTAAAGATGTTTTGCAAAAGGATGGAAGCGAGCAAATATTCTTTCATCACAATAACCTGAAGATGTTCCAGACCATTATCGATGGTTCAATTGGCGACTACTCCGAATATGTAATTATGCCCATCAATCATCCTGATGCCATGACTACCATTGGGAAACTTCCAGCCGGAAAAGTGTTTATTCTTGATCAGGGCAGAAAACAATACAAAGATTTGTACCCGTATGTTTGTCAGGATTTTGAGCGGGATATTTATCGGGTACTGAAACAGAATTCGGAGCTGGTAAGTAAATACAATCGGATGGTTTTAGTGATCCGGCACCAGAAATCCCACTTTCGGGATTTGATTACCGGCTTCCGCGATTATTGCAAACAGCATCCAGTTCCATCAGAAATAGTTGCTGATTTAAAGTCGTTTGAAATCAATCCTGGTGATGCTTTTGTGGTGGTTGACGACCGTGACCTGGAATATTTGGTGCGCTATTCCATCGAAAAACAATTGGAATTGGGCACTGAACTGGGAATCGTTTCTTACAATGAAACACCGTTGAAAGGCATTGTGGCTTCAGGAATTACAACCATTTCGACAGACTTTGCTCAAATGGGAAAAACGATGGCCGAAATGATCCTCACCCATCAGAAACTAAAATTGGATAACCCTTTCCTGATGTACAGGAGGGAATCGTTTAAGTGAAGTGAAAAAAATAAAAAATA
>JAUYEQ010000114.1 GCA_030691295.1 Bacteroidota bacterium | reverse complement strand
TACTGAAACAAATTCAGATTACCCGTCAGATACCGCAATTGGGTGGCAGCGCCTTTTACAGCAGCAAACATTTTAAACGCGATCTGTTTGGATTCAGCGAAGCCCTTCAGAATAAAATATACAACCATACTGCACTGGTTCCTGCAATGCCGTGGATCGATAACAAAGCTCCGGATAATCCCGAACGTTTCCGCAAGCGGGGACATAAACTGAAATGGAAACAGGATAAAACAGTAGCTGAAATGGATAAGGCGGTTGGTTACTTGGTTTATTTGAATCCTGAAGGGCAAAAGTTTGATGAAACGAATCCTGAAAATATTTTCACAGTTACCCGTGATAATAGCATCGTTTTTAAACCAAATTCCCGTAAATTACGGAGGAAATACGAAATACGAATATCTGCTCTTGATCGCCTTCACAACGAAAGCGAAATTAGCAAGGTGAAAGTGATTAAACTCTAAACAAACAGGATCATGAATCAAAAAGTGGATTGTTTCATTGCATTAAGCAACGAAATTGCCAGTCAGAAACTGGTTGATCAGCTTCGGGAATCTTCCCTGGTGAACCAGGTTTATGTTCTGTCGAAAACACCTGTTCAGTTAAATAATTGTGAGTTGGTGCATGTTGAAGAGTTTGGTTCATGTTCTACTATCAGGCACATTGCCAAGTTGGTACAGTCTGATTTTGCCCTTCTTGCGCTTGGCGATGCTGTAATTGAACTGGGACAGGGCGCCATCGAACGGTTGGTTCAGGTGTCGGATTTTACTGAAGCGCCTATGGTTTATTCCGATTACATGGAAATGAAAAATGACCAACTTTCCGCACATCCGCTCATTAATTATCAGCCCGGCAGTTTGCGCGACGATTTTAATTTTGGTGCAGTCAGATTATTCAGGGCTGAAGTTTTAAAAGCCTTCAGGTACGAGAATTACGACATGCTGAAATATGCAGGTTGTTATGCACTGCGTTTACGTGCAAGCCGAATGGGCGAACTGGTTCATATTCCTGAATATTTGTTTACCAAAGTTGAAACTGATACCCGTACTTCAGGAGAAATACAATTTGATTACGTGAAATCTGCTGCGCGCGAACGTCAGCTTGAGATGGAACAGGTTTGCACAGCGCATTTGCGCGACATCGGCGCCTTGCTTTTGGCTCCTTTTCCCGAAACTATATTTTCTGAAAATTTTGAAACGGAAGCATCCATCATTATTCCTGTGCGAAACCGTGTGAAAACCATCAGAGATGCAGTGGTGTCGGCGCTTATACAAAAAACATCTTTTCGTTTTAACCTGATTGTTGTCGATAATTATTCGACCGATGGCACTTCAGAAATTCTTGAATCGTACGCGGAGCAGGGAAAGCTTATACATATTATTCCTGAACGGAATGACCTTGGAATTGGCGGTTGCTGGAACGAGGCAATTTTTCATCCTGAATGTGGCAAATTTGCTGTGCAACTTGATAGTGATGATTTGTACGTGAATGAAAATACGCTTCAAACCATCGTTGATAAATTTTATGAAGACAATTGTGCG
>JAUYEQ010000113.1 GCA_030691295.1 Bacteroidota bacterium | reverse complement strand
GACTGAAATCGACATTTCTGCCAACCTCGAACTCGGCAAATTTTTTCCTGAAAAAGCACAAGTCAGAATTCCGCTCTATTTAGGTTATTCCGAAAGTAAGAGCAATCCGAAATACAATCCGCTCGATCCTGACATTAAGATGAAGGATGCGCTGGATATGGCAGGTGGAAAAGCAGAACGCGATTCAATCAAACAACTGGCTCAGGATTTGGTAACGCGCAAAAGCTTTAACCTTACAAACGTGAAAGTTGACAAAAGCAGCAAATCAGGAAAACCAAAGATCTGGGATCCGACCAATTTTTCGGTCACCTATTCCTACAACGAGTTAATGAAAAGGAGTATCAACATTGAGCAGAATATTGATAAGAATTACCGTGGAATGTTCAGCTATAATTTTAACGGACGACCTGAAGCATTCGAACCTTTCAAAAAAACCAAAATATTGAATAGTAAAGCTTTACGTCTGGTCAAAGATTTTAATATTTATCCGCTGCCTTCGCAAATCTCTTTCCGTACCGATATTTGGCGGCATTACAATGAAATTCAGCTTCGGAACATCTCGAATCCAAACATGATTATTCCGCGTACATTCAACAAAGATTTTATCTGGAACAGGTATTTTGATTTGCGATACAATTTAACCAGAAGCCTCCAGTTCGATTTTTCCAATCAAAGTACCGCCAGAATTGATGAACCTGAGGGCCGGATCAACCGCAATGACGATGATTATCAGATGAAGAAGGATTCCATTCTTACCAACCTGTATAATCTTGGCCGACCTACTTTGTACAATCACATGTTGAATGTAACCTACATGGTTCCAATCAATAAATTGCCATTGCTCGACTGGACTTCACTTTCGTCGACTTACCGCGGTATGTATGACTGGCAGGCCGGTCCGGTTACCGACAAATCCATTGTTTTGGGTAACGTAATCGAAAACTCACGCCAGATGCAGTTGAACGGGCAGCTCAATTTGGTGACACTTTACAACAAAGTTGGATTTTTGAAAGAAGTTAACCAGAAATACGGAACAAGTTCACGGCAGACACAGCGAATGCAAAGGCAACGACCGGGTCAGCCAGCGCAACCACGGCAACAAGCCGGAGATGCAGCGGCAAAGGATGCACCCAAAGTGAAGGAAGTTCAATATACAGTTGATAATGTAAGGCTGAAAGCCAAAACGCCAAAGTCGATATTCCATAAACTGAAGACACAGGATGTGGAGGTTACCGCAGTTGCCAAAGACGGAACTAAAGTTGACGGAGAAATGACCGTGGTCAACGAAAATCGGGTAAGTTTTACTCCTGAAAAAAGTGTTGCTTCGGTTAAATTTATTGTCAAGGGGAAGGTGGAACAGAACAAGGATTTGGGACTGAAAATTCTTCAGTACAGCGCCCGTGCTTTGATGAGTGTTCGCAGCATTTCGCTCAGCTATTCATCCACCGACGGAACGGTAATGCCAGGTTTTATGCCTGTTCCGCGTGTATTTGGTTCAGGAAATTACACTCCTGACCAGTCGGTGTTCAGCAATGTCGGGCCATCAATTGCTCCCGGAATTCCGTTCCTGATGGGATGGCAGGACAAGGATTTTGCGCTCAAAGCTGCTAAAAACGGATGGATTACCCGCGACACATCGCTCAATTCACCTTTTGTAATGTCGCACAGCGAAACATTCAATATCCGCGCAAATGTCGAACCTTTTCCCGATTTGAGGATTGATATAAATGCCAACCGAACCTATTCGGAACGTACTACTGAGTTTTACAATTATGATAGTTCGAGAGATGTGTTCGATCCGGTAAATAAATCGGTTCGTGGTAATTTTACCATGTCGATCAATACCATGAAAACTGCTTTCAGCAAAATGGGCGAAAAATCTACTCCGGCTTCCGAGGCATTTCAAAATCTGAAAGATTACCGCATTGTGATTGCAGAGCGAATTGCCAGCCAACGCGTCGGGAACAATTTGGTAGGATACAACCCGGGTGATAAAGATCCGTTGACAGGCTTTCCGGTCGGGTATGGGCCAACTTCGCCACAGGTTATGGTTCCTGCATTTATTGCAGCCTACACCGGGCAAACTCCCGATAAGGTTGCGTTAAGTCCGTTCCCTTCCATCAAATACATGCGACCAAACTGGAGGGTCACCTACGAAGGCATGGTTCAGCAATCTGAATTCCTGAAAAGGTATCTTAAAACGCTCAGTTTCAACCATGCCTATCGATCTAGTTACAATGTAGGTTCATTTATTTCCAATCTCGATTACGACGATAAATTGCACGGAGATGGTTTTAGTTATGTGCGGAATACCCTTGGCGATTTTATTGGCCCGAACGACATCAATTCGGTCAGTATCTCAGAGCAATTCAGCCCGCTGATCAACATGGACATCACCTGGATCAATGATTTTGAAACCCGTGTGGAACTTAAATCATCCAGAAACCTGGCGCTCAGTTTTGCCAATAACCAGATTACTGAAATTTTGAGCAACGAAATGGTGTTTGGACTTGGTTACCGTTTTACACGGATGGATTTAATTATCAAGACCAAAAAATCGCAAAAATCTTATTCCAACGACCTGAACGTGAGGGCCGATTTGTCGTTCAGGAAAAATAAAACTGTTTTACGGAAAATCGTTGAAGGTGTTGAGGATATGACTGCAGGACAGGGTTCTGTTACCTTAAAAACCACTGCTGATTATATGTTGAGCGACCGGTTTCAGATGAGACTTTATTTCGACAAAATTATGAATAATCCTTACAAAGGTTCTTTCCCAACTTCGAATACCAATTTTGGGGTCAGCTTCCGGTTTACTTTGGCACAATAAAACAATGGATTATTTTACCTCATAAATTGCGAAAGCTTCAATCAGGACGATGATAAAATATAAAATTGAACACTCTCTGGATTCTCCTGAAAGATCGATCGCTCATGGCGAAATCATCAAGCAGAAATATTTTTTAAGGAAATTGTACCAGGAATGGTATTCAATATTTACCCGGGAAATAAAAAATCTCCCCGATGGCCAACTGATTGAACTTGGCTCCGGCGGAGGTTTTTTGAAAGAAATAGCGCCCAAAGTAATTTGTACCGACATCATTGATCTGCCATCGAACGACATGACTTTTTCGGCATTGGAGATGCCCTTTAAAGATCATTCGGTGGGTGGAATATTCATGATTGATACCATGCACCATATTCCCGACAGCGAACAATTTTTAAAGGAAGCGAGTCGTGTTCTGCTGAAAGGTGGAAAAGTAATAATGATCGAACCTGCAAACAGCATTTGGGGTAGGTTTATTTACAAGAATTTTCATCACGAACCTTTTATTCCTGAAGGAGGCTGGACGATTCCGTCAGCAGGGCCACTTTCAGGAGCCAACGGAGCCTTGCCGTGGATTGTGTTTGTACGCGACAATGAAAAGTTTAAGGAGAAATTTCCCGGATTAAAAATTGAAAGTATCGAATACCTAAACCCATTCACTTACCTTTTTAGCGGTGGAGTTTCACGACGACAATTACTTCCTGATTTCACCTATCCGGCTTTAAACTTTTTCGATAAATGGTTGCCCAAAATTTCGAAACAACTGTCAATGTTTATGGTTGTCAAAATATCCTGTAGGTAGAAATTATATTATGTTGTGAAACATATAAAAAAAGTAAGACTTTAATTTGCTTTCCGGATCTAAATATCATTAACTTGCCTATAAATTATTTTTAATAAAACAAAACCCCGTCCTGTGTATCAGACAGAACGGGGCAAGTAAAACAAATTATTAATAAAAAAACCGGGAGCTAACGCCCCACAAAAACAACCAAAAGTATGAAAAATTTAGCTATTATTTTCGTTTTAGGTTTTATTGCCCTTTCATTTGGCGCATTCGCGCAAATCAAAGTAACCAGTAACGGGTATGTGGGGATAAATCAAACTGCCCCGGCTCATAATTTAGACTGGTTTGGTACCGGCAGGTTCTGGGCCACAAGCGGTGGTTCATTAATATTCGACAATACCGGTTATGGGAGCGTCGCGACCATCCATCCTGCGGACGACTGGTATGGTTGCCTTGGAACATCAAGTAAACGGTTTGCATTGCTTTATGCCGACCATGTAATTGCACGGGCAGTTACTACAACATCTGATGAATCAGTGAAGACAAATATTAAGACTCTGGAAAATGCCCTTGTGAAAATTACAAAATTAAGAGGTGTCAGGTACGATATTAAGCCAGACTATTTTAAAGTTTCAGATGCCAAAATGAAGGAAGCACTTGAACAGGAAGGTAAAAATGAAATCGGTTTTCTGGCACAAGAACTTAAAGAGGTTTTCCCTGAAGTTGTTTTTCTTGATACCACCAGTAACCTTTATTCGGTAAGCTACACAAGTTTGATCCCCATTTTAGTCGAAGCCATGAAAGAGCAACAAACCCAGATTGAAGAGTTGAAAAGCAAGATAATATCGATTGAAGTAAATTGCTGTAAAAACAACCTTAAAAGTGCGGAATTAACCGAAACGACCAATAGTATAGCTGAAAACAAAGCTCAACTTGATCAGAATTTCCCTAACCCATTTAGCAAAGAAACCAAAATTGGTTGTTTCATTCCTGATGAGGCAACTACTTCAGTCTTGTATATTTATAACATGAATGGGACCCAATTGCAGCAATACAATATAAACGGCAAACGGAAACAATTTGCAACCATTAACGGAAACAGTTTATTGCCAGGAATATACCTTTATTCTCTTGTTATTGAAGGCAGGGAAATTGATACCAAACGAATGATTTTAACCAAATAAAAAATAAGCAATGTCTAAAATTGTATTAGTTTTTGTTTTAGCAATACTTTGCATGCAAGGATATATGCAGGAAAAGACCAAAGAGGATATTTTAGTAACTCAAATAAATGATTTTAGGAAAGAAAAAAAAATAAAGTCTTTAAAATCGGATTCAATACTATTCAAGGTTGTAAATCAGATTAATAAAGATGGTTTGCGCCATAATATTGAAAATAAAGATAGTTTGAGAAAAGTCTTAAGCTTATATCATAATTTTGATTATAATCTTGAGCTGATTAACGTAGAATTGAATAATTCAGAAAATATTAATTTGAGTGAATTGTTTAAAAAATATCCTATGATTGAAAGGATTTTCTCCGATTCATTGTATAACCAAATTGCCTATGTCTCACATATGGTAGAAGGGGAAAAAGTTTTGTCAATATTGGCTTCGCAGAATTTTATCAGATTTGATGAAAAATTTAGCGCAGGGCTTTCCTCTAACGAAGCAGGAGAATCAGGTGTTAGCACAGTGATGAAATATGATTGGTTTTCAATCGGAGGCGAATCCGGAAATAAAAAGCCAATTAGATATTCATTGTATAATGATAAAAAAATTAATGACAATGAATTTACACGCCTAAAGATGAATCAGGTTGAAATTGAAGAAAATGGGCATTTTAAGATTTTCATTGACCTTAGGTTGCCTGAAAATAGTGAGATCAATTCAGCTATGTTTTTTGACAATGAAAATAGAAGAATTGCAAAATTTAAAATATCATACGATGAATAAGAAATATAGGCATGCGATTATCCTTGCGGGGGTTATTGATGCAGATAAATCCTTTAATTTCTCAAAATTTATTTATTGAGTATAAAGGTTCCGCAAGTGCCACAAATATCATTGGAAATGAAGAACATTATTACAATAAAGCAAGTGGTGGTAATATTAGTTATGCTTGCTTTACAGTGCCTATCCCTTATTCTGAAAGCATTATACACAACTGTCAAACCATTTCAAATGCTATTATTAACTCAAATATACCTTATTCCAATTACGCAGTAATTAATGATCAGGAAGGTG
>JAUYEQ010000112.1 GCA_030691295.1 Bacteroidota bacterium | reverse complement strand
ACCTTACCTGTGCAAAAAATACTGCCAACCGGATTGCCATGTTGCACAAGGGGAGGTTTTTAAAAATCGGAACTTTTGATGAAGTTTTTGGCATCGAAAACGAACAGGTACAAGGTTTCTTTAATTACAATTTTATACAATAGAACAATGAACGAATCAGCAAATAAACGTGCAGTAATAGTAGGGCTTTTTGTTTTTATAGGTTTAATATTTTTTATAGCCGGAATACTTATTGTTGGAAACCTGCGTGAAACTTTTAACCGGAAAATGGAGCTGATTTCGCTTTTTGACGATATCAGCGGTTTGCAGCCGGGTAATAACATCTGGTTTTCGGGTGTTAAAATAGGTACAGTGAGCGGACTGAATTTTCACGGCAAATCGCAGGTAGAAGTAAATATGAATGTTGCCATCTCGGCACAGAAATATATCAGGAAAGATGCCAAAGTTAAAATTAGCAACGACGGGCTAATCGGTAATAAAATTCTGGTTATTTACGGTGGCACCGAAGAATTTGCCCAGGTGCAGGAAGGCGACACGCTCGAGGTAGAGAAAACTTTTACCTCCGAGGATATGATCAATACTGCCCAGGAAAATAACAAAAACATACTGGCCATAACCAACGACGTAAAAGCCATCACCAAGAAGTTGGCTGCCGGTGAAGGTTCGATAGGAAAAATGCTTGAGGACAGTTTGATGTACACAAATATCAATGCCACCATTGTATCGCTTCAGAAAGCTTCGGCAAAAGCACAGCAAATGCTCAACTCGCTGGCCGATTTCAGTTCAAACCTGAATAAAAAAGGCACACTGGCCAACGAACTTACAACTGATACCGTGGTCTTTAAATCGGTTAAAGCTTCGGTTTTACAATTGCAGCAAATGGCCGATACCGCAACTGCGTTTATTACCAATATTAAACAGGTTAGCAGTAACCCAAATACCGCCATCGGTGTAATGATGCACGACGAAAAATCGGGAGCACGCCTGAAAGAAACAATAAAGAATCTTGAAAGCAGTTCGAAAAAACTGGATGATAATCTGGAAGCAGTGCAACACAATTTTTTGCTGAGAGGTTTTTTCAAGAAAAGAGCAAAGGAAGCCGAAAAAGATTCAATAGCAGCAAAGTAGTCTGTTTTTTCTGATTGACCGTTTGCTTACCTTATTTGGTATTTTTTAACAGTCAATTGTGGTCATTTGTAGTCATTCTGTTGTAATGTCGGACTTCCGTCTTCGGACTCCCGTCTCCCGTCTTCCTCCTCCTCCGGTCTCCGGACTTCCGTCTTCCTCCTCTCCTCCCCAAAAGTGTGAATTATGCAAATTATTTTAAAAGTTATGTAACACAATTGCAGGTTTATTGGCATAGCTTTGTGATATAATAAGTTAACCATAGATTGAAATGGGAAAATTTTTACCTGCTTTAAACGTAATTCCAAAGCTTCGCGATGCAACTGCACATTCGATGACGAAGCTCAGCGAAAAAACACTGGAACAAACTGGAATATTTAGCCGATTCTTAATGGATGTTGCTGACGTATTCCTGTTTATGGCGCGCTTCAACAAAGAATTGTTTTCAGGTCGCTTTGAATGGAAGGAATTTGGGCATCAGTGTTATCAAGTCGGATACAAAACCTTGCCGCTTATTTCAATTACCGGAGCCATCATGGGTTTGGTACTTACTATCCAATCGAGGCCTGTACTTGCAGATTTCGGTGCTGTTTCCATGCTTCCCGGAATGGTGACCGTTTCGCTGATCAGGGAAATGGGGCCGGTTATCACCGCTTTAATTTGCGCCGGAAAAATTGGTTCGGGAATGGGAGCGGAGTTGGGTTCGATGAAAGTGACCGAACAAATTGAAGCCATGGAAGTTTCGTCAACCAACCCAATGCGGTTTTTGGTGGTCACAAGGGTACTGGCTGCCACCATAATGATCCCGTTGCTGGTATTGTATGCCGATTTGCTTGGCATACTCGGAAGTTGGGGCGGTGCAAATATTAAAGGTTCAGTGACGTTTACTTTGTTTTTCTCACAGGCTTTTAGCGCTGTTGATTTTCTCGACTTTTTACCCGCAGTGGTAAAAACATTCTTTTTTGGTGCAGTGATCGGCCTGGTTGGAACATACAAAGGATACAATGCCGGTCGCGGAACCGAAAGTGTTGGTATTGCAGCAAATTCGGCGGTGGTGCTTGCTTCCCTTCTGGTAATCATTGTTGATATGATTGCAGTTCAAATTACTGATATGATAATATCATGAGCACCTTTCCAACAGATATAAATACGATCGCCTGGCCAAAAGCGACAGATCGCGAGTCGGTGATTGAAATCAATAACCTGAAGAAATCATTTGGAACCCAGCAGGTACTGAAAGATGTTTCGATAAAACTGTATAAAGGCGAAAATCTGGTAATACTGGGCAAATCAGGCTCTGGAAAATCGGTGCTGATTAAATGTATTGTCCGTTTAATGAATCCGGATGCAGGAACAATTAATGTGCTTGGCGAAAATTTAAGTACTTTAAATACCGATGCTTTGGGTTTGCTGAGGCAGAAACTAGGATTCCTTTTTCAAAGTGGGGCGCTGTACGATTCGATGACTGTAAGGGAGAATCTCGAATTCCCCCTCCGAAGAATTAAAAAAGACCTTTCGGAAAAAGAAATTTCAGAAAAGGTAATTGAAGCGCTGGAAAATGTAGGTTTGGCCGATGCGCTGAACAAAATGCCATCGCAACTTTCAGGAGGGATGCGCAAACGGATCAGCCTGGCGCGCACCATCGTTGTTGACCCGATGATCATGCTTTACGACGAACCTACAACAGGACTCGATCCTGTAACATCTGATGAGATAAGTGAGCTTATCAATGAGGTTCAAAAAAAATACAAAACATCGTCCATCATCATCACCCACGATATTGAATGTGCACGGGCTACAGCCGACCGTATAATAATGCTGAAAGACGGAGAAGTTTATACTGAAGGAAACATCGACGATTTCGAAACATCGACCGACCCTTTAATCAAATCATTTTTTAAGTAACAATAAAATAACAACATCATGGATAATCATTCACCACAATTTAAAGTTCGTTTAGGGTTGTTTGTTGTAGGCGGACTTGCACTTTTTGTATTGGCCATATTTATTATCGGAAAACAAAAAAACTTGTTTAATCCGGTATTTAAGCTAACTACCACTTTCTACAATGTGAGCGGGCTGCAGGTTGGGAACAACATCCGATTTTCAGGTATCAATGTGGGTACTGTTGACAATATCAGCATCGTAAACGATTCAACTGTAAGGGTTGACATGATGGTCAGGCAGGAGGTTAAGCAGTTCATAAAATCGGATTGTGTTGTTGCCATTGGTTCGGAAGGATTGATTGGCGACCGTTTACTGATTATTACCCAGGGAAGCGCCGATTCTCCTTTGGCGAGGGAAGGAGAGGAGCTGGCTTCAGTT
>JAUYEQ010000111.1 GCA_030691295.1 Bacteroidota bacterium | reverse complement strand
GGTTTTCAATTATTTTATCCTGACGGTCGTACACACTCTGAATCAACTTGGCTGTTTCTTCGCGGTGACAAACCTGACACGAATTGGCTACATTATTAAGCGGCGATTGAATGTGGTGATCGGTAAATTTCTGTCCGCCTTCGCTTTTGTAAGGCATGTGGCAATCGGCGCACGAAACTCCACGTTCAGCATGAATTCCCATCGAATGTGTTTCGTACTCCGGATGCTGGGCTTTCAGCATAGGTGCTTTGCTCAGGGAATGTGTCCAGTCTGAGAATCCAATTTCATCGTAGTATTGTTCAATCGCTTCTGCGCTCATGCCTTTGTCCCATGGAAAAGTCAGGTAGTTGGCACCTTCCACTTTGTTTTTGTCGAAATAATATTCCACATGGCATTGTGCACAAACCAATGATCGCATTTCCTGGTGCGAAGCGTTGGTGATGTCTTTTCCCTGCCGTGCAAATGCCTCAATCAATCCCGGACGCGAAATATGCAGGTTCATGGTTTTCGAATCGTGACAGTCGGCGCAGCCAATCGGGTTGACTACCTCGGCTCCCAAACGCGACCATTTTCCTTTATAGAATTCTTCAACACCTTCTTCCTGCATCATTCGCGGAACATCGGGGCTTTTACAAGTCCAGCACGTTGATGGCTGAGGGCCATCAGTTTCATCGGCTGGGCCGCCGGTTCGCAGAGTATTTCGGATGTCTTCCACTGCATAAAAGTGTCCGCGACTCTGGCTGTAATCTCTTGAAAATCCGTAACCCGCCCAAAGAACTACCATCCGCGGATCAACTTCGAGCATGTCAATCATTCGGCTACCATTGTATTTGCTGGCAAACGAGGTATCGGAAGTCTGGTAATACGACTGATATTCGCGTGGGTAGTTTTCGCCCCAAACTTCATTCCGGGGTTCAAACTGCGAGACGACTGTTCTTGGAACATTCACAAAAACAGCTTCAGCCCTACGTTCAATGACCGATGAGGCCAGCAAACCGATAAGAAAAACTACAACAATGGTTACAAAAAAGATGAGCCAGGCCATCCACGGACGATTCTCAATAAGTTGTGATACAGGTTTCATGTTTTTATATTTTATGTAAATTTATTCTGAAAGATATTCTTTGAGCCATGCAGGAACCGGGCTTTCCGGCAGCGGAACCCTTGCATTTGGCGTGCTGCTTAAGCTGTTTACACGGCCATGCGGAACTTCCCGGTGACATTCCCAGCATACACGGTCGGTAGCGTGTACTTTCTGATTTTCGACTGAAGAAACCAACTTCGGATCAAGCAATAACTCCGAATGACAGCGGATGCAGTTTTGATGAACGACTTCCTGCCCGGCTTTGTGAATGAAAATCACCTGTGGTTCGAGCCGAAGGGCAAACATGGAAGCATGGCGCATTCCGTCTTTGGCCTTGAAAAAATATTTGTTGAAAACATTGTTGTGTGGTACATGGCAATCGTTGCAATTGGCATATTCGCGGTGCGAACCGTGCGACCATGTTGCATATTGCGGCGCCATGATGTGGCAATTAACGCAGGTTTCTGAGTCATCAGAGAGATAAGAATGTGCTTTGCTGATGTAAATCAGAAAAAAGAAAAGTCCGGCAAAAATTCCTGCCATCATCAAGACAGGAAATCTCCATTCTTTTGGCGGAAGTAGTTTAAATATAAGTTTCATAAGTCTGCACTTCAATGTTATTTCAGGCAAAATCTGGTTCTGAAAATGTAAAACCACCTGATTTTTAGTTTGCAGGATAAAGGTAAGTTTATTAGAAGTAACAAATTGTACCCGATGTTACAATTTGCAATTGTTATTGAACATACGGACAAAAAAAATGCGGAAGTTTCGACCTCCGCATTTTTGAATTTATTTACTGAATTTTTCTATTCGGATGAGCTGCTTTCCGGAGAACATCTTACAGAAGTAGATTCCCTGCCGGAGTGAATTCACATTCAGGCTGATTTGTTGACCTGAACCGACATCAAAGAACTTTTGCGTTGAAATTGTTCTTCCGGCGACATCGCAAATCTCGAGCTGCATTTCATTCAACCGGCTTCCGGAGTAATAAATATTGAGCACATCTTTTACCGGGTTGGGATACAGTTTTACCGATGCTGCGGCGTGATTAGGCTTCACTGCCGTAGCCATTGTTTTCAGCGAAATTATTTCGGAATACACCACATTTCCGGCTGCATCTTTAAGTATCATATTCGATTCGCTGGTTCCGCAATTAATTAAATTTAGCGCAACACTGTCGTTCTTCACAATCGTTCCGTCGCACAAGCGCCATTCAACTGTTAAATCTCTGTTGTCCAAGTCGAACAGAATGAACGGATTGTCTCTTGTTCCGGTAACCCACCAGTTATACGGGGCTTCGGTCACAGTACCATCCGAATTGAATACGAAGGTTCCTGAAACGTATGTGCCATCAGGTGTTACTCCTTTTACCGTGTACATTTGAGTTGGGCACAGGCCTTTTACTTCCTGGCCTTCGGCACCGGTTGACCAAACGTATTTGCCGGCTTCAACCAACGAATCGTTCATGTAAACCTGAGCTTTCGCCCAACCTGCACACGATGACATATAAATAGGAAAGCTTGATTCGTAACGCATCGTGTAAATGTTGACTGGTATAGTTACATATGTTGTATCTGTCTTTTTACCAGTAATGTTAATTACATCGCACCAGGTACTCGAACAACCGTCGGCAGTTTCTATGGTCAGACAAACTTTCTGGGTAGGTTTTTGAAAATCAAAACTGACGAGGGGTTCAGCTTCGGTGCTGGTTTTACCATCTTCAAATTGCCAGAAGCGACTCACAACTTTTCCTTCCGAAGCATCAATCAATTGGTAAGGAATAACTTCAGGTACCGACATCACATCTCTCGGTTTGTAATATTTAAACATGGCCTGACAGAATGGAGAAGGCTCGTCAGGCGGAGTCGTTTTCATATAAATATCAATGGTTTCGCACCAGGTAGCAACACAACCGGCAGCTGTTTTCACTGTCAAACACACTTTTCTGAAAGAATTTGGATCTCCCGAAATACTGTCTTTTACAATCGGAAAATTGAAAATATGGGTCGGATTGGCTTCGTTGCTGGTATTTCCATCGCCAAAATCCCAGTGCCATCCGGTTGGTTCGGGCCACGCTTTTGAATAGAAATCCAACACCAGTGCAGGAGCAAATGTTTTGATATCGTAATTGACAGAATATCCGAAAATGGTTTCGCAATCAGCAGGTTTGGGATCGGCAGGGTCAACCGGCTGATCAGGATTGATGAGATAAACTGCATCACAGTAGGTATCGGTGCAATTATCGGGACCGGTAACTGTAAGGCAAACTTTTCGATCGGGCCGTGAGAGATCGAAAGTTACGATTGGCTCTTTTTCTGTGCTGATTTTACCATCGTCGAATTGCCACGAATATTTCAATGATTCCCCTTTTGAGAGGTTGGTCAACTGAAACGACGCGGTTCCTGCAATCGAATCATAAGCAGTTTGATAATACTTGAAACCAGCTGTACACGATGGTTGCACGAAAGTCGTTCCATCCATGATGTTGATGGTTAAGGAATAAAAGCTTTTACACGTGTCGGAAGTCAGAACGGTTAAACTGACAGTGCGGTAAGGATTGATTTTAAAGTTTGGACTCTCTAAAGGGTGGGTAAACACAAACATCGGATTTTGTTCGGTGCTGGTATTTCCCTCGCCAAAATTCCAAAACCAAAAAGTTACTTTTCCTTCTGAAGTGTCGTAAAAATTAATGGCTGTTGCAGGTACAGGCGACATCAGTTTGTCGTTCACTGCATATTTGAATGCCGCTTTGCAATTTCCATCTGTAATACTGGTCTGGGCACTGGTCATCATACCCGATAACAGCAATGCGATAAGTAAAAGTTTTCTCATAAGATCAGTTTTTTGAAGATTGATATCTTCATAGACGTGTCAACTCAAAAAAAGGTTGCGCTTAAAAATAAGCAAAATTTTTTAGGGTAATCGGGAACGAAATGTAGATTGAAAGAAAGATTAGTACGGATATTAATCAGCGCATAAACCATTGATTTGCCGAGACCGATTGTGCCGGTTTTCAGGAATACTAAAAGTGCAAAAATTTATGGTAGAAGGCATCAGATTACATTGCTGGTTATGAAAGTTGGTTGCAATCTCATGAAGTCTGTCATCAGGCATTTTAGGAATACTGATAAGATTTGTATATTTGGACAAATATGATGAGATATGCCGACAATTTCAATGTTTTTCGGAATAATAATAAGGATGTATTATGCGCCAAAAGAGCATAATCCTCCTCACGTTCATGCTTATTATCAAGATTTTAAAACTACAATTAGAATTCAGGACTGTGAAATAATTGAGGGACAAATACCTTCTCGACAGTTACGATTGATCCAGGCTTGGATTGAGATACATCGTGACGAATTATTGGCAGATTGGAAACTTTGTCAGAATGGAGAAAAACCATTTCAAATTGACCCTTTAAAATAGCAGAAAATGTACCTTTCAATAAAAGATGTAAAACCTCTGGAGAATTACCGCTTACTCCTGACCTTTGAAAATGGAGAGAAAAGGGAATTTGATATGAAACCATATCTTGATTTTGGAATATTTCAGGAGCTAAAGGATTTAAGAATATTTAGAACGGTAAAAACAAGTTTCGATTCAATTGAATGGGAAAATGAAGCTGATTTTGACCCGGAGATTTTATATCAAAAAAGCATAAAGATTGATTAAACCAATCTTTACGGTTGTTTATATCCCAATCCCCTATATCTTCAACTTTACTTTCACCTTTCCCAACAGAGCGGTGATGCCGATAATAATCAGCGCATAAACCATTGATTTGCCTAGACCGATGATACCTGTTTTCAGGAAGACGGGCAGTGTAAACGCATAGGTTGCCAGACTGTAATAAACATACGGAATGAGGTAACAGGTAAGGGTGCTGGTTCCGGCAGGTTTTATCAGGTCGAACCAACTGGCTTTTCCTTTCAGATCGGCCACAAAATAAATCAGGGCAAAAAATCCGAATGCAATGGCATTGCACAAAAACACCCAGCTTGGGGTTGCCTGAATTTTCGAGATGATGAAAAAATTACGCAAAACCATTCCGCCAATCAGTAAAAGAATTCCGGTTCCGATATAAAATAGAGGTAGCTTTTTGCGTTTTTCAGGATCGGTGGCGCGGTCGAGCAGAAGGCTGGCTGCGATTCCGGCAAATGCAAAACCTTGAAATGCGCCACCTCCGGGAATGGGAGTTTTCAGCCAACCGGCATGTTCAGCAATGTTCAGCAAAGTAAAAAGTAGCCACGCACCAAGAATAAGCACGGTCGATTTTCGTACGAAAAGATAGATGGGCGCCGAAATCAGATAGGTCCAGCCAATGAGTCCCAGAATTCCCCACCATTGCGGAGTCATGCTTGCCGAGCCATCTTCGCCACCTTTGAAAACGAGGAACAATGCAACTAAAAGCGCGATCCCGGCGAGTTGCATTCCGGCGAAAAGGTATTTTTTCCAGTCGTTCGATTTTGGATAAACATTCCAGATCAGGAAGAATCCTGCTACCATCAGTATTTGAAACCATTGGCGGCTCAGGCCCGAAACCTCTACATTCAGATCAGTTATATTGACGGTGAAAAGTCCCATTACCAGCAAGGCCAGCGACCGGATCAGGATATGTGCCAAAATCTTCAGGTTATTTTCGCCTTTTCCAACCCGGTTGCGGATGGCATAAGGAATCGACATTCCGACGATAAAAAGGAAACAAGGAAAAATGATGTCGGAAAAGCCCAGAAAATCCTGTTTGGCTTCTGCATGTTGGAGCCAGTCAGGAATACCTGTTAACGACCAGAAATCGTTTACAAAAATCATCAGCAACATGGTGATTGCCCTGAATACATCGATGGAGAAAATACGGTTCGGAGCCTCCCCCGCCCCCTCCGAAGGAGGGGAGAAAGAACCGGCACTTTCACGCTTATTTTTTGACATAAGAACTTAGGTATTTATAGCATCAAACTTTCAGAATTTCAGTCGCCTAACTCCCTTCTCCTTGGGAGAAGGGTTGGGGATGAGGCTCTTGATATTATTTGTGATTTTCAATTTCAGCGAACATGGCCTTGAAGCAGTTGCTCGATGTGTTTACGCCTTGTTTCTCGTCGGTTTTGCGGCCATAAAATTCGTCCATAAATTGTTCGGCGCCTGACCATACCGTCTGCATCATTCCCTGAAAACGGTCTTTCATTTCAGGAGTAACCGAAGCCCGGAACCGGAACATATCCTGCGTTTGTTTTACCGCATTTTCTGGATTTCGCCATGGACAGGTTATTACGTTGAATCCTTTGGTGGCAAAATAAACGGCAGTCTGGTCGGGGCGTTCGTAATGCCAGTCACAAATCACCACATCTTTGTAAATCAGGTCGATGGCACGGTGTGTGTTGTTCATGCTCGCTTCCCACATTCCCATTCCGGTGGTTTTTCCATCGATCAGTCGGTCGCCCCATATCCACAGTTTCCGGTTTTTAAGTGCCAGATGATTGCGAATCAGGTTCAATTCGCCGGCAAATAATTCTGCTTTGTCTTTTCCCGAACAACGTGGACATTTGTCGTCG
Organism: Bacteroidota bacterium; assembly: GCA_030691295.1. GTDB lineage: Bacteria > Bacteroidota > Bacteroidia > Bacteroidales > Prolixibacteraceae > Aquipluma. Next base: position 2,490 of record JAUYEQ010000111.1, on the reverse strand, counting down.
CCAATGTAAAAAACTTCGTCCATTCCGGCATGGAAAGCATTGGTTTCGAAAGCATCGCAAATCTCATCCATCAATGCAAAAACAATTTTATGCACATCAGGATGCAACGGACAATAACTTTTGCAATAGAGTCCGTCGGCATTGGGCCATTCGTATTTTTCGGGCATTTTTACATGCGGCGTTTCGTCGAATTGCGGATAAACTTCAAGCAGATTACCGGTTTTTCCAGCCCACGATTGATGGCCGAGCAAATTGACCTGCGGAATAATCTGAATCTGATTTTTGCGGCAAACATCGACCAGCTTTTTTACATCAGTTTTCGAAAGTGCCCTTGGATCGCGCAATTCAGGATGGCTTTCGTACTGGAAATTGTAATCGACCCGCAAAATCAGGGTATTTACTTTTCTCGATGCCAGTTCTTCGGCAATGAACTTCACAAAATCATCGACCCTGTCTGCACCGGGAGCCGCAATGCAAAATCCCCTCACGGGCAGTTCGTCTTTGGCAACAGTTTGCGCAAATGTTGTATTCAGGAAGAAAATGGAGATGAATAGAATAAGGAAAGTGGTTGGTTTAGTCATGGTATCAAATGGTTTTAGGTTAAATGGTTCAGGGGTCTAAGTTGGCGAAAATTCTGAAATGATGCAAGAGCATCTGAAAGGTAATTGCACAAACGATCTCAGGGTGTTTTGATTACCCAGTTTGCAACAGTTGAGCCGCTTTTTACCGAAGCTGCGTTAAACCCTTTTTGTTTGAGCATGTCGATTATCGGGGCTGGAACGAACGGTGTAATCAGTTCATAAATTTCGCCTTCGTTCAAGGTTTTGGTTTGTTCCAGAATCTGGTTCATCGGACTGCCACCCGATTGGATGACCTCGCAGGCATCGAAGCGTAAAACAACTTTTGTAGCATCGAACCACTGTGGCGGCTCGCCCGACAGATATTCCGAATCGGCATCGCCAAAGAGCGGTTCCTGTCCAACTTCCCTGCGCAGCCGGTTCACGAGTTCTTCTACTTTTACTCCCCCGATGGCCGCAGCCTGTTGCAACGCGGCGACTTTTGCAACTGTTCGCCGCAAAATGGGGTTTTTCAAACTGGCAAAAGCAGGCGAAATCTGTAACAATACATCTTCCAGTTGCGGAAAGTTGTCCAGCAATTCGCCCACTTTTGTTTTTGGTGTAATTTCAATCATACTTTATTTTTTTGAATAAGCCAGCAACCGTTGTTCTCCCTCCAACTGGCGAAGGTGTGTTAAATCCTGGGTAAACTCAATGGTTCCAAGGTAGTCGCCCTCTTTTCCGCGAAGTGCAAAATATTCGATATAAATAAACCGTCCGTGCATGTTAATCCAGAAAGACGCACTGGTTTCCTTACCGCTTTTAAAATCTTCGAGAATCTGATCGACAACGTGAACGCTGGAAGGTGGATGACACATCCTGACATCGCGTCCGATAATGGCCCGGTTACGGTTGAAAATGCGGTCGGCTCCAAGGCTAAAAAACTTCACCTTGTCGTTTTTATCCACAAAAGTGATGTCGATGGGCAGTGCTTTAAACAGCGCTTCCAGTTCATTCAGGTCGAAACTTCCTGTTGATAAACCGATACTGTTTTTTGTATTGAAAGTGACCTCGCTCACATCAACGTTCTCCGGTTTCCACTCCACTTGCGGATCGTAAAGACAAAATCCGAATTCCATGGTTTGTTCGTAAACTGCCCACCAATCCTGATCGGTGAGCGTATCCATGCACATCGGCAACAAAATCGCCTCCTCTTTTCCGATCATATCGTCAACGCCATTTACCGCCGGACGAAGAACCAGATCAATCAAAGTCTTCAGTTCTTCCAGAGAAATTCCCTCGTGGGTACGCACCGCATCGATCGATGTTTTGATGAGCAACCTGATTTCGTCGTGTTTTCCCCACATTACTTTGGGCGGGCCGGTTATTTCGTACTTTTCAAGAAATGGAAACACAAGGTATTCTTTCCGGAGGTAATGTTTGTCAACGTCCATCAGACTGTTGAATTTACCATGAACAGCAATCAGCCAGTTGGTTAACTCTTCCTGTTTCAGCGAATCGGCCTGGTCAAATAACTGGTTAAGGTCGCCGATCACTTTGCCCAGTTCAATGTTCTCTTTCTTGAATGTGTCAGCCGGATGGCCATCAGGAATGGATTTGGCGCCGGACTGATCGATGTGTCCGTCGAGCACCATCGAATGGATGTCGCAGAGGCGCAACACTTCTTCAACCGGCAACCCTTCGGCAATCAGTTCCTGCTCCACCTCAACCACTTCATCGTAAGGAACCGATTGCAGAAGGTCGATCAGCCGTTTTCTTACTATTTCAGGCGCTTCGCCACTGTGTAGCTGAAGAATCAGGTGTTTCAGCAGCTCTTTTCTCTTTTTTGAATTATTACCTAAATTGAGCGATTTGCTTTGAAAAAGATAAAAGATAGCTTGCTTATTAAATTGATAATGAGTATTTTAGAAGT
>JAUYEQ010000108.1 GCA_030691295.1 Bacteroidota bacterium | reverse complement strand
CTTCGAACGGCCCCCGCATATAAAATGGTTTTCCATCAATGCCGCACTCGATATCAATTAACTCGACGTCTTCAGTATCTTCTTCAAGCATATATTTCGTAACCGATTCATAATCCTTGTGCGGCTTAAACCCATACTCTTCAGCAAACTCAACTCCGGCATAAACAATGTTGTGGGCCAAAGTATAGTCAACTTCGGTCATATCCATTTCTCTGCCAAGCCTTTCCTTAAATTCTTCATACTCGTGAACAGGTACGTTGAACAGATACATAGAATCTTTCACACCCAGACAAAACAAGTCAACCAGATAACTGCAAACAGTGATGTTCCCGTTGGTATGGTTTCGGGCAACCAACACTGTTGTCATTTTAGTTTCTTCCCAGTCCGATCTGACCAAACATTCATATATTGGCAGTGTCCTTACTTTTTTGCGGATGTAATTTTCGGGGCTAAGCATCTGAATGACTTTCCCTTTGTTATTTTTGCCCATGTTTTTTTGAATTGTTTCGCTCTAAGCTTATTCGAATATATTATTCAGCAAACCTCCGCTTGATTCTTTTCTGCTGTTGGGACCAAACGAGCAAAGTTGTGCCACCAGTTTACGGATTGGCATCGATTGCAGCCAAACTTTTCCGGTTCCGCGCAAAGTTGCAAGAAACAAACCTTCGCCGCCAAAAACCATGGAACGTAAACCTCCGGCCTGTTGAATATCGAAATCGATGGATTCTTCAAAAGCCACAACGCAGCCGGTATCAACCCTTAACAATTCGTTGTTTAACTGCCGTTCTATCACTGTTCCCCCGGCATGGATAAAAACTTTTCCATCGCCCTGCAATGTTTGAAGGATGAAACCTTCGCCCCCAAAAAATCCTGCACCCAGTTTTCGGTTAAAACGCATGGAAATTTTTGTCCCCAGGGCTGCACATAAAAATGCATCCTTCTGAACGATCAGCGTTCCATGATATTGAGTAAGGCTGACCGGAATAATTGTTCCGGGATATGGTGCCGCAAAGGCAACATGTTTTTTGCCCCATCCCTGATTGGTAAAATGGGTAATGAACAACGACTCGCCGGTAATCAGGCGCGAACCTGCCGAAAGTACTTTGTCAAAAAATCCGGCACGGGGGTTCGATCCATCGCCCATTTTTGACTCGAAGCTTATTCCGTCTTCCATATAAAGCATTGCGCCGGCTTCGGCGATCACTGTTTCTCCTGAGTCGAGTTCAATTTCCACCAACTGAACATCGTGACCCATAATTTTGTAATCAATTTCGTGTGATTGCATGAAATGAATTTTTATTAATCCGAACTTGGTTGAATGTATCGGGCAAAGTTATGGATTGTTACAGAAAAACACATCAGTAAAATCATCTTTCAATCACAAAATCGATCAAACATCACCGTAACTTCTTCTTTTACAGCTCAACACCACAATTAATCCTGAATACAGGTTGGTTGTCGGATTAATGACTAAATTTGCGCCCATAACACAAAGGCTACCGAACGATATTTAGAAAACGCGGCCTTTCCAAATAAATAAAATGTCATTTGAAAATTTAGATTTAATTGAGCCCATCCTGAGGGCTTTAAAAACAGAAGGTTACACAAAACCAACCCCAATTCAGGAACAAGCAATACCCATTATACTTCAGCGAAAAGATTTATTAGGTTGTGCACAGACAGGAACCGGAAAAACGGCTGCTTTTGCCATTCCAATCATCCAGATTCTTTACGACACGCACATTCCGGCCAAAGGAAAACGCAAAATTAAGACGCTGATTGTTACCCCTACCCGCGAGTTGGCGATACAAATTGGGGAAAGTTTTGCAGCTTACGGAAGATATGCAGGACTGAAACACACTGTGATTTATGGTGGTGTGGGCGAACGTCCTCAAACCGATGCATTGCGCCAGGGAATCGACATTCTGATTGCCACTCCGGGCCGTTTGCTCGATTTGATGAATCAGGGATACGTAGATTTACGGAGTATTGAATTATTTGTGCTCGATGAAGCCGACCGGATGCTCGACATGGGTTTTATACATGATGTAAAACGTATCATTGCTGAATTACCCAGAGAACGGCAGTCGCTCTTTTTCTCGGCAACCATGCCAACCGATATTGTAAAACTTTCGGCTACGATCCTGAAAAATCCGATAAAAGTTGAAGTAACTCCTGAAGTAACTACTGCTGAAAAGGTTGAGCAACAAATGTACATGGTGAATTATGCCGACAAACGCAGTTTGCTGCTTCATCTTCTGAGAAATCAGGAAATAATCTCTGCACTGGTTTTCACCAGAACAAAACACGGCGCCGACAAAGTCGTTCAGTTCCTTCAGAAAAACGGACATCAGGCACAGGCCATTCATGGTAACAAATCGCAAAATGCCCGTCAGAAAGCACTTTCAGACTTTAAAGGCGGAAAAATACGTGTATTGGTTGCGACCGATATTGCTGCCCGCGGAATTGACGTAGACGATTTGTCGCATGTAATCAACTACGAAATCCCAAATATCCCGGAAACGTATATCCACCGTATCGGGAGAACTGGCCGTGCAGGACAAAGCGGTATCGCACTTTCATTTTGCGACAACACCGAAATCATGTTTTTGCGCGACATTCAGCGGTTAATTTCACAAAATATTCCGGTAGTAAGTGATCATCCGTATGCAATGACCGATTTTACTCCTGAAAAAGCTCCTGCAAAAACAGCAAGAAAACCCATCAGGCGGGAACACAACGGACAGGCAGTGAGGGAAACCTCCGGCAACCGCGAACCCCGACCAAGCAATCATCCATCGGCCCAACCTGAACCGAAACCTAAAAGGAGTTTCTGGAGCAGACGGCCATAATTTATTCAGGAAACCTCACCGCAAGTGAGGTTTTCGTTGTTTAAAGAAATGAAATTTCCAGCTAAGCAAAATACTTTGTATCTTGCAAAAAAATAAATCATGCAAACTGATAATACGTATATACAACAACTTAAAGAGAAATTGAAAGAGCTAAATCCATACCGGGTATTTTTTTTTTGTCTTATGCATATGGCACCCCGCACATTGACAGTGACATTGATTTACTAGTGGTTACGAACGATGAATTTATACCACAAACGTTTCAGGAAAAAACGAATTTATACATTTCAATAAGCGAACATATTTTAAATATTTCGAAGCAAGTACCTGTTGATCTGATAGTTTATACCCTGCCAATGTATAAACAGTTCGTTGAAACAGGCAGTTCATTCTCTAAAGAAATTTTAAGCAATGGAATAGTTATTTATGAAACAAAGCACCCAGCAGTGGCTTGATTTTGCAAAAGCCGACTTGATCAGCTGTGAACGAATTCTTGAAGATGGGAATGATTGCTTCTGGTAAGCCTACCCGGAAAGATGCGCAGGCATTATACGAGAGTGCAAAAAATATTTTTGAAACAATAACAGAACTAATCGACTAATACCTAAATTGAGCGATTTGCTTTGAAAAAGATAAAAGATAGCTTGCTTATTAAATTGATAATGAGTATTTTAGAAGT
>JAUYEQ010000072.1 GCA_030691295.1 Bacteroidota bacterium | reverse complement strand
TTTTTTCAAAATAACACTCGAAATAAGACTGTAAAGTTCGATTTTTTCGATGTAACGAAGAAAGAAAGCAAGGCCCCCGCGCCCGGATATTTTGTCGTTTGTAAGGCCGATTTTTGTTATCTTAGCAGTCATAAAAGATATTCTTGTTCACCTAAAAGGTGATGAGTAAATTATTTGTTTTATCACTTCTAAAATACTCATTATCAATTTAATAAGCAAGCTATCTTTTATCTTTTTCAAAGCAAATCGCTCAATTTAGGTGCTAACCACCACCTGAAAATACTTTTGAAGACCTGTCTTTTCCAGGATTATTTTGATGATTTCAGGATAAGAAGAAGAGGCGACTGCCATTGGAAAGTTCTTGCTGCTAAGTTTTTCCAGAAGATCAATCAATCCGGGCATAACAGGAATTTCATCCAATTCAGAAAAATACTGGATACTTTTAATCTTGAACTGTTCAATTAAATCTTCGACAGAAACATTGATTGAGTGATGTTCTGCAATATCCTTCCACATCACATCTGACGCAACTCCCATGTATTGAGTGTGTTCTTCGTTCGAAACAGACAACTTATTCTGGAGAAACTGTTGCTTTTCAATTTCAGTGTGAAATGGTTCGCTGTCCACCAGCACTCCATCCATATCGAAGATAATTGCTTTTATCATTGTTCTTTCACTTTTTTGTTCCTGCCAATGGGCTGGACTGTTCTCAAGACAAATTGCAGATATTTATTTGACAAAATTTCGAAAATGAAATATACAACAATCTTTTCATTTTATTTATCCGAATAAATAAAATCTAATCAATTGAACATTTCAGACCTATCAAAACTTTGGCGTGTCGAGGCCATTGTTTACAGTTTAGATTTTTACCTTTGCTTTAATTCAAAAAACCAAACGACAACACCATGAGAAAATTTAGATTCAATCTAATCATCATTTTTAGTGTCCTGCTGCTTGCTGCATGTCAGGAAAAAGAAACTGAATGGACCGAACTCTTTAACGGAAAGAATTTGGCTGGCTGGTCAGCCAATCAAAATCCGGAGTCATTTCAGGTTGAGGATGGATTGCTGGTCGCCAACGGTCAAATCAGTCACCTTTTTTATACCGGTGATTTCAAAAAAGGCGTTTTCCGAAATTTCGAGTTAAAAGCGATGGTTAAAACCGATCCCAACAGCAACTCCGGAATTGTTTTTCATACGCAGGAACAAGCTTACGGGCCTCTGTTGCGAGGTTATGAAGTTCAGATTGACAATACGTATGAACGTCCGGGCGATTTTCAGGAACTAAAAAAAACCGGGAGTTTATACGGAATCCGAAATGTTTATTACCCAACCGTAAAAGATGACGAATGGTTTGAACTTCATTTTCGGGTAGTTGAAAACCGTTGCGTGATATTTGTCAATGGCACAAAAGTGGTCGATTACATTCAGCCTGATGAACCTTACCGGCCTAAAAATGACAAGCTGAAAATTTTCAGTAATGGACGAATTGCCTTGCAATGTCACGATGAACAGAGTAAAGTGTATTTCAAAAGCATACAGGTTAAGCCGTTGCCAAATGCCGAAAAATTCGAATTACTGGTTTCAAAAGAATGGGACGATAAAGTGACCAAACTAATGTTCGAAAACTTCCCGCTGATTGATTTCCATGTTCACCTAAAAGGTGGCCTGACCATAGAGCAGGCCTGTGAAAACTCAGTTAAACTAGGTATTAACTATGGCATTGCGCCTAATTGCGGATTAAAATTCCCAGTTACTGATGATGCGTCACTGGCTGCTTATATGGACACGGTTAGGGCAAAACCAATTTTCAGGGGAATGCAGGCTGAAGGCCGCGAATGGATTACTTTATTTTCGCCGGAAGCTGTCGCCAAATTCGACTACGTATTTACTGATGGAATGACCTGGACCGATCACAAAGGCCGCCGGATGCGACTCTGGATTCCGGAAGAAGCTTTTGTTGAAGATGAACAAAAATTTATGGACGAACTGGTTGGTAAAATTGAAAGTGTAATTTCACAGGAACCGGTTGATATACATGTAAATCCAACATTTCTTCCTGATGTGATTGCTGCAAAATACGACGAACTCTGGACGGATGCCCGTATTGACCGCTTTGTAAAAGTTTTAGCCGCTAATAATGTTGCGCTGGAAATCAATGCACGATACAAACTTCCTTCAGAAAAAATACTGCGTAAAGCAAAAGAAGCCGGAGTGAAATTTTCTTTCGGAACCAACAACACTGGTGCCGATTTGGGAACCATCGATTATTGTTTCGAAATGAAAGAGAAGCTTGGTTTGAACTACAAAGACATGTTCATGCCCAAAAAACACTCCGAAAAACCGGTTTTGATAAAAGGGCTTCCAACGAAGATTACCGGATAGGATAAGGCCCCATCCCCAACCCTTCCCCATGATTCGACAAGCTCATCAATCAAGGCAGGGAAGGGAGTTTGATTCCACAGGTTCTGAACATTCTTAACTATAAAGCGAATTTCTATATTACTTGCAGGGACCCAAGTCCCCCCTGTGGGGGATTTAGGGGGCTAATAATTTGCATTTTACTTTTCATTTTATATTTTTGCAGACCAGACCAGACCAGTACAATTAAATCATACAATTTATGAAACAGCTGTCGTATATACTTTTACTTATTGCCCTGCCAATGCTTTCAGTTTCGCAGACAAAATTTCAATTTCAAAACACCAGTTTATCCACCCAGGAACGAGTTGAAAACCTACTTTCGGAATTAACGCTTCAGGAAAAGATCGAGCAAATGCGCTACCAGTCTCCTTCGATCGAACGTCTCGGAGTCCCCGAATACAACTGGTGGAACGAATGTTTACACGGAGTTGCACGGGCCGGTTATGCAACTGTATTTCCGCAATCGATTTCAATTGCGGCGTCATGGGATACCGATTTGATTCATCAGGTTGCCAATGCAATTTCAGACGAAGCACGGGCCAAGCACCACGAATTTGCACGCCGAGGCTTGCGAAAAATCTATCAGGGATTGACTTTTTGGTCGCCCAATATCAATATTTTTCGCGATCCGCGTTGGGGACGTGGCCACGAAACTTATGGTGAAGATCCTTATCTGACCGGACAAATGGGACTTCAGTTTGTAAGAGGTTTGCAGGGCGACGACCCAAATTATCTGAAAGTAGTCGCCACAGCCAAACATTTCGCGGTTCATTCAGGCCCGGAACCTTTGCGCCACGTATTTGATGCAAACATCAGCGAACGCGATTTTCGCGAAACGTATTTGCCCGCTTTCCGAACATTGGTAGTTGACGGTGATGTATATTCCATCATGGGCGCCTACAACCGTTTTCGAGGAGAATCTTGTTGTGCCAGTACCGTACTTTCAGGAATTTTACGTAACGAATGGGGTTTCAAGGGTTACATAGTGAGCGACTGTTGGGCAATTTCTGATATATGGAAATACCATAAAATTGCCAAAGACGAAGCTGAAGCGGCTGCAATTGCCGTATTGCGTGGAACTGACCTCGAATGTGGTGACTCCTACAAAGCTTTACCTGAGGCTGTGAAACGGGGATTACTCACTGAAAAAGATCTCGATGTTTCGGTTGGTCGTTTGCTGACTGCCCGTTTTAAACTTGGAATGTTCGATCCTGACGAAAAAGTTCCGTATGCGCAAATTCCTTTTTCCGTAAATAACAATCCGGCCAACGATTATTTGGCGCGTGTTGCCGCTCAAAAAAGTATCGTTCTGCTGAAAAATGCCAACAATGCATTGCCACTAAAGAAAAATCTTGCGCGCATTGCGGTTATTGGCCCAAATGCCGATGAGATTGAATCATTGTGGGGCAACTACAACGGTATTCCTTCGAATCCGGTAACCGTACTTCAGGGGATAAAAAACAAAGTAGCGCCGCAAACTGAGGTGATTTATGCGCAAGGCAGCGAGTTGGCCGATGGCATTTCGAAATTGGTTCCAATCCCATCCATTTATCTTGAAACTGAAGACGGCAAACAGGGCGCATTTGGTGAATATTTTGCCAACAATAAATTGGAAGGCCAGCCACTCTTTACCCAAATAGACGACAATGTTGATTTTTACTGGGAAGCCGGTTCGCCAGATCCACGTTTGCCGGTTGACGATTTTGGCGTGCGTTGGACGACTTTCCTGAAAGTGCCACAAACCGGCGAATACGAAATTGGCGGCTGGAGTATGCCATCGTTCAAAATTTATTTGGATGGAAAAGAAATTTTGGCCGGAGGCGGCGAACACCACGCATTTCATGGTTCAGTAAAAATGAAACTTGATGCCGCGAAAAAATATAAACTGGTATTCGATTACCGCAATTACCATGGCGACGGCGATGCCCGTTTGTTGTGGGCAACACCGCAGCCCAACATGATGGCGCAGGCTGTTGAAACCGCTAAAAAATCGGATGTAGTTGTACTTGTATTGGGGCTGAACCAAAGGTTGGAAGGTGAAGAAATGCCCATTCAGGTGGATGGTTTTAAAGGCGGCGATCGTACTCATATGAATCTGCCAAAAACACAGAGCGACCTGATGGAAGCATTAAAAGCTAGCGGAAAACCAATCGTTTTGGTATTGATTAACGGAAGTGCGCTTTCAATCAATTATGCTGCCGAAAACATGGACGCCATCCTGACTGCCGGTTATCCCGGTCAACAGGGCGGAAACGCCGTTGCTGATGTAATTTTTGGTGATTACAATCCGGCAGGTCGTTTGCCTGTAACTTATTACAAATCGGTTGAACAGTTACCGGCTTTTGAAAATTATGACATGGAAGGCCGCACATACCGCTATTTCCGACAGGAGCCGCTTTATCCTTTCGGTTTCGGATTAAGTTACACTAATTTTAAGTATTCAAATTTAAATATTCCAGCAGAAGCTAAAGTGGGTGATAAAATAAATGTATCGGTTAAAGTTACCAATACCGGCGATCGTGATGGCGAAGAGGTCGTGCAATTGTACCTCACCGACGAAAAAGCTTCAAGTCCGCGTCCTATTCGCCAACTGGAAGGTTTTAAACGTGTTTCCCTGAAAAAGGGCGAATCGAAAACCGTAGAGTTTACTCTTGAACCACGTCAACTTTCGATGATAAACAACAAAGACAAACAGGTAGTTGAGCCCGGCTGGTTTACAATTGCTGTGGGCGGCGAACAACCCGGATTTACAGGTGCTACCAATGCCGAAACTACTGAAACCGTTTCGGGGCGTGTAAATATTAAAGGAAAAATAATGGAAATAAAATAAGGTTGGTTTAGTGATTTTGTTTGTGTGTTATCCCCTTCGGTAATGGTTTCCGAAGGGGATTTTTTATTTTTAATCAGGTTAAACCAAATGAAGATAATATTGTCAAAAGCAAGAACTTTAAATAAATGATTATGAAAAAATTAGTACTGATTGTTTTAGTTGCCATTATGGCTGTCGGTTCAAGTTTTTCTCAGCCTGGTGGAGATCCGGCAGAGCGGCTTCAAAGAGAGATAACTGGTCTAACGACCGCTTTAGGTTTATCAACGGAGGATGTTGCCAAGATTACTCCAATTGTTACCGAAGCTCAGAAAAAGCAATCTGAAGCGTGGGCAAAAATGCGCGAAAGTGGCGACATGGATCGTGAAAAAATGCGTGAAGAGCGAACCAAAATGATGGCTGAGACTGACAAGAAATTAAAAGAAGTTTTAACTCCTGAACAAGGCGTAAAACTGGATGCATTCCGCAAACAGCAAGCAGAAGAACGTGCCAAAAGGATGCAAGGACAATAATCGTTAACGATTTTTCCCAAATCTCTAAACAAGTTTCAAAAGGTCACTTTACTTCTGAAACTTGTTTTTTTATGCCCTTTTGTTTTGATCCAAATTTCAAATCGCCTGATCCAGACAAAAACAATTGCAAGCAGTATCCGCGGCCAAATCAGAACAAAGATAGGATAGCCAATCGCAACAAATAAAAGCGGATCTTCAAGCTGTGAGTGAGAAACTGCAATGTGGT
>JAUYEQ010000090.1 GCA_030691295.1 Bacteroidota bacterium | reverse complement strand
TCCTGCATTCTGAATTTTGGCCAAAATAGCAGCCGAATCAAGGTTAATTTCTGATTTCAGTTCGGCGCTCCGATCAATTTTTTCGTCCCAGATATCGTCTTCCACATCAATATAAACACCCATTTTCGGGTATCCTGAAGTATGGGGACCTGTTTCAACCTTCTTTACTGTTCCTGAAACAGACGAATGAATATTGGCTGAAACGAATCCTGAAGATTTCGCGATAAGTTGCCCTACTTTCAATTTGTCGCCTTTTTTTACGATGACTTCGGCTGGTGCGCCAATGTGCTGTCCAACAGGAATAAAAACTGTTTTCGGAAGGGCAAGCACTTCAATTGCTTTTGAGGCGGAAAGTTTATTTTCAGCCGGGTGAACGCCTCCTATTTTGAATGTTTTTAACACAATATTCCTCCTAATAATTTAAAGTTCAGATGATTTTGGTTCAGAAGAAATCGGAACCGTAACCTCTTTGGGTTTTTCAGGCACAGAAACAAGTTGTTCGGCAACAGCAACTTTTCGTGGCGGAAAATTATACTCAATAATTGCATTTGTTGGGCAAACGGAAACACATTTCCGGCAAAGTGTACATTTATCAGAATCAATAAATGCAAGGTTATTGGCAATTGTTATTGCATCGAATTTACATTCCTTTTCACATTTGCTGCAACCGATACAAGCCACAGCGCACGATTTGCGTGCAACTCCGCCTTTATCCTGATTGCGGCATGACACATAGATTTTCCGGTCTTTTGGCCGCTTCTTCCTTAATTCGATCAACGTTTTCGGACAAGCTCTCACACAGGCGCCGCAAGCCACACATTTTTCGTCATCCACTTCAGGCAATCCGGTAACAGGGTTCATGTGAATGGCATCAAAGTCGCAAGCCACCACGCAATCGCCGCAACCTAAACATCCGTATTGGCAACCTGTATCGCCACTGTATAGCGTTGATGCAATTGCGCACGACACCGGACCATCAAAAAAATTCGTTTTGGGACGGTGTTCACAGGTTCCATTGCATCTCACAACGGCAACGCGTGGATCCTTTTTTTCTGCTACTATGCCCAAAATATCAGCGACTCCACCCATGGTTTCATTTCCGCCAACCGGGCAAAACAAATCGGCAAGTTCTCCTTTACTTACACAAGCTTCGGCAAAAGCACGGCAACCGGCAAATCCACAACCGCCACAATTGGCTCCGGGCAGTGCGGTTTCAACCTGCCCAATTCTTGGATCTTCATACACTTTGAATTTCTGAGCAACAAAATATAGAATGATTGCCGACAAAATTCCAATAATGCTGAGGGTTAAAACAGTATATAAAATAATTGTAGTCATACAGTTGAATTAATTTATTGCAGCGATTTCGAATTCAAAAGAACGTTTAATTTTATTTCTGAAAAAATAAAGTGCGGCATAATATGGAATAAGGATTGCCAGTGATAACAGTCCAGCCAAACCTTCGCTATTGGTGAGCGAAATACTCAAAATAAGTGTCGTGAAAACCAGAATGAATGGCAAAACATAACCATAAAAAGCAGCCTTGAATCCCTGAGATGTCCGCCCCACAATATTTACATGTTGTCCGGGATGGTAATCTCCTGTAAAATTATAGATTTCGATTTCTTTTTCTTTCATATCTGAATCAAGACAAGCTCCTTTAGCATGGCAGGAAGAACAGGCCGAAGCATTAATAATGGCTACTGTAATTTTATTCGTTGAAACATCCTGAACAACTCCTGCGTGCAACACCTTTTCATCCATCTGTTTTAATATCAGGGGTTCTTAAAAAAACATGCAAATCTAAAGATGTTTATATAACTTCGGGAACGTGAGATTTCCTTTTTAAAATGCACCCCTCTATTTATATTCATTCTAAATAATAACAAAATATTTCATTTTTTATCTCACTGAAAAACAAGTCGTTGTTAGCCTACATGACAAATGTCATTGTCTTGTCAAATTTCCTGATTTTTGTTTTTCCTGAAATTATCGAACTTATCTGTCAGAAGTTGGAAAAACACGAAGCAATACATTGAATCTGAGGATTTGGGGCAAAATAACAGGTCTGAATATCAAATTCACAGAATCAAGCAATTCACAGCGATAATATGAAGGCAAATCGCCGGAATGAGTATTGATTCGAATTTCCGTGTCCGGTAACGGGAATTCAACTTCCAATATTTCAGAAAAAATGATCAAAACTTAAAATTGATACCGAAGTGATTAATTAAACTTCTTCATCAGATCTTTAACAGCATCTTTGTGAACCGTGAATCCCATCATTTTTAGTTTGATGTAATCTTCGTGAAAGAAATAATAACCGAAATTGGGACTTTTCGCATCAACGTTTCTTGATCCGGAGCTTGAATCCTTGATCAGGAACCAATCTTTGCCCAAGCCTTTGTAATTTTCAAGGTAGCCGATCATTTGCATTCCATGGTCATCGGTAGTAGTTTCGTTCGAAAAGCGGAATTGGCGTGCATCTTCGTTGATGTATGCCGAAGGAATATCGTAATCGGGAACCAGTGCGCAATTGGTTTCGCGGCTGAAACCGGTTTCGGATACATCGCCGCCAATGCTCAGCGAATAACCACTTTTAATGGCATTTTTGAGCGCATCCATAAAATCATCGAGCGGAACATTGTGGTAATCTTTGCTGTGCCACCAGTTGTCGGGAACTTTGTATTCTACTTGTTGCCAGTAAGGTTCTTGCTTGTATGAAAGGATTTCCACAAAATCGTCGGGATTAATTTTCAGGTATTCTTTCAGATAAGTTTGCGGGGTATAAGTTTTGCCTTCAACTACAAACTCGGTAGGCGGAACACCAATGTAATGGTTCATGATCGATTGAATGGTTTCCAGACCGGATTCAACATTCCAGGCATTCGATATTTTCAGCGAATTCAGGAAAGCGGTCATTTCTGCCACCATTTTTGCATGACTGTGGTATTTTCGTCCGTCAATTAATCCGCTGTATGCTTCTTCAGGAACTGCTCCATACATTTTCATGATCCGGGCCAGTGCATTTCCTTCCGATCCTTCTGAGAACTGAGAATCGCCCCTCTTTTCAATAAATCTGCGGGCTTTTTCCACATATTCGAAGTACGCGGAATAGATTTCAGAGATTTCAACTTTTTTGTTGTGTTGACGCTGAACTTCAGATTCGTAAAACGAAGTGGTTGAAAAACTCCAGCAGGTTCCAGCGTTTCCCTGCGATTCGGTGGAATTGCTCCAAACAGTTTTGTATAAAGCCTGATCGTTTGGCAAATCCATGCCCGACTGATCCATCACAAATCGAACGAAAGGCGCTTTTTCTGTCAGTTTTTCCTCAACGGCAGTCACATCTTTCAGGATCGACTCGTAATAAAACCCTTTGCCTTTATCTTCAGTAATAATTTTGCCTTTGCTAACATTCTGGGCATAACCGGCCAAAATCAGCATTGAAAGCAGACCAGTGGTCAAGATTATTTTGTTCATATTTTTGTTTTTTTTGAAGTGCGAAATATAGGTCAATCATTTAATGCACATCCTGAAGAATGTCATTTTTCTGACGAGTTTTCGATTATCACTGATATTTACCACGAAACCAATTTATTACAAATCGTCCACGGATACTGAATCTGAGACTGGGAATTGTGACACTTCGACAAGCTCAGTG
>JAUYEQ010000080.1 GCA_030691295.1 Bacteroidota bacterium | reverse complement strand
CCTTCTCGAATTGCGCGATGCGCATACTGTTGCCGAACACCGTGGTGTAACTTTGGATAAAGTATTTAATGGATAAGGAGTTATGGCTAAGATAAAAATTACACAGGTAAGAAGTAAAATTGGTTCCGACTGGACACAGGTAGCAACACTTACAGCGTTGGGCATCAAGAAACTTAATCGTGCAGTAATACACGAAGTAACTCCACAGATTATCGGGATGGTCAACAAAGTGAAGCATCTTGTAAAAGTTGAAGAAGTTTAAACTTATTAAGATCAAGAAATATGGATTTAAGTAATCTTAAACCTGCAGAAGGTTCAACCAAGAGCGAAAAGCGAATTGGACGTGGCCAGGGTTCAGGTCATGGCGGTACCTCTACAAGAGGTCACAAGGGAGCCAAATCAAGATCTGGTTACAAAACACGTCGTGGTTTCGAAGGAGGTCAAATGCCTTTACAGCGTGTTGTACCAAAATTTGGCTTCACAAACATCAACAGAAAAGAGTTTAAAGCAATCAATCTTGATGTAGTTCAGGAATTGGCTGAAAATTTAAAACTCACCACTATTGATGTTGAAACTTTGGTTGAAGCTGGTATGGCTTCCAAAAGGGATAAAATAAAGATTTTAGGAGACGGAGTATTAAACCTTAAATTGGAAGTTAAAGCACACGCTTTTTCTAAAAGAGCAAAAGAAATCATTGAGAAACTAGAAGGAACCACCGAAATACTCTAACTCTGATGAAAAAGTTTTTTGAAACCCTAAAGAATATTTATAAGATTGAAGACTTACGGTCCCGGTTGGGGATCACCTTGTTTTTGCTTTTAATATATCGTTTAGGTTCTTATGTTTCTTTACCAGGAGTTGATCCGGCTCAGTTGGACCAACTTAAAGATCAAACATCTGAGGGGTTGCTCGGATTGTTGGATATGTTCTCAGGAGGAGCATTTTCTCAGGCATCTATTTTTGCCTTGGGAATTATGCCCTATATTTCGGCTTCTATTGTAATTCAGTTGATGGGTATTGCGGTACCCTATTTCCAACGGTTACAAAAAGAAGGTGAATCAGGACGTCGCAAAATCAATCAGCTAACCCGTTATCTGACTGTTGTCATCCTGATCTTCCAGGCACCTGCATATTTAGTTAATCTGCATGCCCAATTACCCGAATCAGCTTTTGCAATAACCGGAACACTGTTTACGATATCATCAACTGTAATATTAACTGCAGGTTCTATGTTTGTAATGTGGCTTGGTGAACGTATTACCGATAAAGGAATTGGAAATGGTATATCACTGATCATCATGATCGGAATTATTGCACGACTACCACACTCCGTAGTTGCCGAATTTGCTTCGCGCATCGAGCAGCAAGGTGGTGGTATGGTAATGTTCCTTTTAGAGTTTGTAGTTCTGTTCTTTATATTTATGGGATCTATTTTGCTGGTTCAGGGAACCCGCAAAATACCTGTACAATACGCTAAAAGAATTGTAGGCAACAAACAATATGGTGGTGTTCGTCAGTACATACCTTTGAAAGTTAACGCCGCAGGGGTTATGCCTATCATTTTTGCCCAGGCAATCATGTTTATACCGATTAGTCTTGCCGGTTTTGCCAATTCAGACGGTTTGAGCGGCTTTGCAGCTGCATTTTCAAATCATACCGGTTTTTGGTACAACCTGACTCAATTTTTGCTTGTAATTCTTTTCACCTATTTCTATACAGCAATTACTGTTAACCCAATGCAAATGGCTGAAGATATGAAGAAGAATGGCGGATTTATTCCCGGTGTTAAACCCGGAAAGAAAACAGTCGAATTTCTTGATACCATCATGTCCAGAATTACACTTCCAGGATCTATTTTTCTTGGAATTATAACTATTTTGCCTGCGTTTGCAATGATGGCCGGAGTCAATAATCAGTTCGCTTATTTCTTTGGCGGAACATCACTGTTGATTCTTGTAGGAGTTGTTTTGGATACACTGCAACAAATTGAAAGTCATCTTTTGATGCGTCACTACGATGGTTTGATGAAATCAGGCCGGATCAAGGGACGTACCGGAGGTAGTGGGTACTAGTTAATCTATCTGGACATTTAGGTGTCCTGGATTGGTGAGAAGTTCTAAACTTGTTAAATTAATTTATTTTTATGGCAAAACAGTCTTCTATACAACAAGACGGAACAATCATTGAATCATTATCAAATGCAATGTTCAGGGTTGAATTGGAAAATGGGCATACCATTACTGCACATATTTCCGGAAAGATGAGGATGCACTACATCAAAATCTTACCCGGCGATAAAGTAAAGGTGGAAATGTCACCATACGACCTGACCAAAGGAAGAATTACTTTTAGATACAAAAACTAAAGCACAAAATAATGAAAGTAAGAGCATCCATTAAAAAACGTAGCGCCGAATGCAAAATTGTACGCAGAAAAGGCCGTTTGTACGTGATTAACAAAAAGAATCCTAAGTACAAACAACGTCAGGGATAATTAATTAACTTTGTAAAAATTTTATTTATGGCTCGTATAAGTGGTGTTGACATCCCTAACAATAAGAGAGGCGAGATAGCATTAACCTATATCTATGGTGTTGGTCGAAATCTTTCTGTAACGCTCCTCGAAAAAGCCGGCGTTGACAAAAACATCAAAGTCCAGGATTGGACGGATGAACATTTGGCTGCTATTCGTGCAGCAATCAGTGGAAACATTAAGGTAGAAGGCGAATTGCGTTCAGAAACCCAAATGAATATTAAACGATTAATGGATATCGGATGTTATCGCGGTATTCGTCATCGTGTAGGCTTACCTCTTCGTGGACAAAGCACAAAAAATAATGCACGTACACGTAAGGGTAAGAGAAAAACTGTTGCTAATAAGAAAAAAGCCACTAAATAATTGATATTTGAATTATGGCAAAAAAGACTGGTTCTACAAAAAAACGAGTTGTTATCGTTGAAGCAATCGGGCAGGCACACATTCATTCTTCATTCAACAACATCATTGTGTCGTTGACCAATGGTAATGGTGAAGTAATTTCGTGGTCGTCAGCCGGTAAAAAAGGATTCAGAGGTTCCAAAAAGAACACTCCGTATGCCGCTCAGGTAGCATCTGAAGAATGTTCCAAGACCGCGTATGATCTTGGACTCAGAAAAGTAAAAGTATATGTAAAAGGTCCGGGTAATGGTCGCGAGTCTGCTATTCGCGCTATTAGCAGTGTGGGCATTCAGGTTAGTGAAATTGTTGACGTAACTCCACTACCGCACAACGGATGTCGTCCTGCAAAAAGAAGACGTGTATAATCTAATTAATTAAGACAGTAATGGCAAGATATATTGGACCAAAATCTAGAATTGCCCGAAAATTTGGTGAAGCAATTTTCGGACCTGATAAAGTGCTTGAAAAGAAAAATTACCCACCGGGAGTTCATGGTTTGGCAAGTCGCCGCCGTAAAAAATCGGAATACGGTACGCAATTAAAAGAAAAACAAAAAGCCAAATACATGTATGGTGTATTGGAAAAACAATTTTCTAATTTGTTTAAAAAAGCATCAGCATCAAAAGGTGTAACTGGAGAAGTTCTTTTACAGTTGCTTGAAGCCCGTTTAGACAATGTTGTATTCCGTTTGGGAATTGCGCCAACCCGTGCTGCTGCACGCCAGTTGGTTTCTCACAAGCACATCGTAGTTAATGGCGAGGTTGTAAACATTCCTTCGTACCATTTGCGTCCCGGCGAATCTGTTGGCGTTCGTGAAAAATCAAAATCACTCGAAGCAATTACAGCTTCGTTGAATTCACATCGTTATAATAAATTCGCATGGTTGGAATGGGATAGTACTGAAATGGCAGGTAAGTTTTTGAACCGCCCTGACAGAGCAGATATTCCTGAAAACATTAAAGAACAACTTATTGTAGAGTTGTATTCTAAATAATCAATTACTCAGTATTATGGCAATATTAGCGTTCCAGAAACCCGACAAAGTTATAATGGTTGAAACCGATGATAAGTACGGAAAATTTGAATTCCGTCCATTGGAGCCAGGCTATGGTATTACAATTGGTAATGCCTTGCGTAGAATCCTTTTATCCTCTTTGGAAGGTTATGCAATCACCACTATCAAAATCGACAAAGTTGACCATGAATTTGCTACTATCAAAGGAGTGATGGAAGATGTTACTGAAATCATCCTTAACATGAAGCAAATCAGGTTTAAACGTGAAGCTGAAGATTCTGACAGCGAAAAGGTTTCAATCTCATTTTCAGGGCAGGATGTATTTACCGCTGGAGATATTAATAAATTTATGACCGGCTTCCGTGTTCTAAATCCAGAATTAGTTATTTGCCGGATGGAACCTGAAGTTAAATTGCAGATGGAACTTTCCATCAACAAAGGTCGCGGATATGTTCCAAGCGCTGAAAATAAGCCTATCGATGCTGAGTTTGGAGTTATACCGATTGATTCAATTTTCACACCAATTAAAAATGTGAAATATGCAATCGAAAATTATCGCGTTGAGCAAAAAACTGACTACGAAAAGTTGGTTTTTGAAATCACAACCGATGGTTCTATTCATCCAAAAGATGCATTGAAAGAAGCTGCAAAAATTCTGATTTATCACTTCATGCTATTTTCTGACGAAAAGATTACAATCGATTCGGATGAGAAATTTGCAAACGAAGAGTTTGATGAAGAAGTATTGCACATGCGCCAATTGTTGAAAACAAAACTGGTTGACATGGATCTTTCTGTTCGTGCATTGAATTGCCTTAAAGCAGCGGATGTTGAAACATTGGGCGAACTGGTTACCTATAACCGGAATGATTTGCTCAAATTCCGTAATTTCGGAAAAAAATCACTTACAGAACTTGATGATTTGTTGGTGAGTTTGAGTCTGACTTTCGGGATGGATATCAGTAAATATAAACTTGATAAGGAATAAGTAAAAATGAGACATAGTAAAAAATTCAACCATTTAGGAAGAACAAGCTCTCATCGGAAAGCGATGTTGTCCAATATGGCTAATTCATTGATTTTCCACAAACGTATCACTACAACTTTGGCCAAAGCCAAAGCTCTGAGATTATATGTTGAGCCTCTTATCACCAAAGCTAAAGACGACGCAACACATTCGCGCAGGGTGGTTTTTGAATACCTGAAAAGCAAAACCGCAGTGGCTATGTTATTCCGTGATGTGGCAGAAAAAGTAGGTGACCGCCCGGGCGG